>JBJKRV010000141.1:0-7022 GCA_046704465.1 Opitutaceae bacterium
ACGATGCGTTCTTCGACGAGTTGACACGGCAGCTGCAGGTTGCCGCCCATAAGTGAGTTGCGGGCCGGCCGTCGGCGCACGGAAAAGATTCCGAGAGCGGTGGCCGGGATTTTTGGGCTTGCCGGCCGGCGATCCTGCTGGGACGTTGCAGGTTTGCGGCGATTACAGGCACCACCCGCGTTCCGCCGCAACGCTCCCGCGGGTGGCTTTCGCAGTCTAACTTCCAACCAACGGCCGCAAGGCCGGCGCGGAGGGTGGCCGTCCCGGAGCAGGCGGGCGCGCTCCGTTTATTCAAATGAGTTCAGTCATGCAAGAACTGCTCGCGCAGAGCTCCTTCGACACGTTGAAGGAAGGCGCGATCGTGCCGGGCGTCATCACCGAAATCCGGCAGAACGAAGTGGTGATCGACATTGGCGGCAAGGCCGAGGGCATCGTTCCGGCCACGGAATTCGGCGATCTGGGCGAGCTTCAGGTCGGTGCGCAAGTCGAGGTGATTCTTGAGAAACTCGAGGATCGCAATGGAAACCCGGTCATCTCCTATGACCTGGCCCAGCAGAAAAAGAACTGGGAAAACATTCTCCAGAAATGCTCGGAGGGATCGGTGGTCTCCGGGCGCGTGAAAACCAAGGTCAAGGGCGGGTTGATCGTGAGCATCGGGGTCGACGCCTTTCTGCCGGCGTCGCACATCGACATCCAGCCGCCCAAGAACCTGGACCAATACCTCGGGCAGACCTACGACTTCAAGGTCCTCAAGATCAACCAGGACCGGAAGAACATCGTCTTGTCCCGCCGGGAACTGATCGAGGAGCAGCGGCAGCAAAAGCGCCGCGAACTGCTGGACAGCATCCAGCCGGGCCAGCTCCGGCGCGGCGTGGTCAAGAACATCACGGATTTCGGGGCGTTCATCGACCTCGACGGCATGGATGGCCTGCTGCACATCACTGACATGAGCTGGGGGCGCATCGCCCACCCGAGCGAAATGCTCAAGCAGGGCGAGGAGGTGCAGGTGATGATCATCGAGGTGAATCGGGAGAAGGAGCGCGTCTCCCTCGGCCTCAAGCAGACGACCAAGAATCCCTGGGACGACATCGAGCACAAGTATCCCGTGGGCGCGAAGGTCCGCGGCAAGGTCGTCAACCTCGTGCCCTACGGCGCCTTCGTGGAGATCGAACCCGGCGTCGAGGGCCTCGTGCACATCACCGAGATGTCCTGGACAAAGCGCATCACGAAGCCGTCCGAACTGCTCAAGGTCGGCCAGGAGCTCGATGCGGTCGTCCTCGGAATCCAAAAGGAGGAACAGAAGATCTCGCTGGGCCTCCGGCAGCTGGAGCCGAATCCCTGGGACATGGTGCGGCACAACTACCCGATCGGGGCGCGCGTGCGCGGCAAGGTGCGAAACATGACCACCTACGGGGCCTTCATCGAACTCGAAGAAGGCATCGACGGCATGGTGCATGTCTCCGACATGTCCTGGACCCGCAAGGTCAACCATCCGAGCGAGCTCCTGAAGAAGGGCGACGAGGTCGACGCCATCGTGCTCGACGTCGACGCACAACAGCAGCGCATTTCGCTGGGGATGAAACAACTGTCGCCCGACCCGTGGTCGGAGATCGACAACTTCTTCCGCATCGGCGACGTGGTGCAGGGCACGGTCACCAAGATCACGTCCTTCGGCGCGTTCGTCGAGCTGGCCAACGGCATCGACGGCCTCGTGCACATCTCGCAGATCAGCGAGGAGCGCATCGACAAGGTGAAGGACGTCCTGAAGCCGGGGCAGCAGGTCACCGCCCGGGTGATCAAGATCGACCGCGACGAGCGCCGGCTGGGCCTGTCTATCAAGGCGGCGAACTACTCGGCGGACCAGTTGGCGGCCGAGACGGCCACCTACGACATGCTCAACCGCCAGAGCAGCGGCAGCGACATGATGAACCTTGGCGACATCCTCGACGAGGCGGCGAACAAGGAAAACCAGTCGTAAGCGGAACGATTGACTTCGACTTGCAGGCGCCCGGTATCCCCGGGCGCCTTTTTTCTAGGCCGGGGGCAGGAGGCCCTCCAGCTCGGTCCGCACCCGGGTGAGTTCGGTCTGCAGGGAGGGCAGCAGGGCGCGTGCTTCCGCCAACGAATCCCGCTTGCCGAATTGCTCGGCCTGCTCGCAGAGCGCGCGGAGCTGACGGACCCCGAAATTAGCGGAACTGCCCTTCAGGCTGTGTGCGGCGGAGGCGACCTTGCGGCCGTCGCTTTCGGCGAGCCCGGCTTCGATCTCGGTCAGGCGCCTGGGGGCGTCCTCGAGGTAGATCTGGATGAGGTCGCGTAGAAACGACTCGTCACCCGGATTCAGGTCTCGGAGGGACTTGATGGCGGCTGGATCGACGGCGGACACGGCAAACGGCAGGGGTGAAGGGCTCGGTGACGGCAACAGGAGCGCGTCTGCCGGAGGAACGCGCGACCCGTGAGGCGCCACGATTTCTTGGCCGGGAGACGGTTACAGCAATACTTTTCTTGGGTTACGGGGGCGGAGGGGCGGCGCGCCCGGGCAAATCCGCTGGCGGAGATTCCGGCCCGGCGCCTCATCCGGAAGCGATCATATCATTGGATATGGATATGATGATATTTTCCTTGCTCCTCATCCCGGCGTGGCCTTACCTGCCTCGATCTATGTCGAACTCGTTCGTCTTTTCCTCCGAGTCCGTGGGCGAGGGCCATCCCGACAAGGTGGCCGATCTGATTTCCGACAGCGTACTCGACGCCTGTCTGGAACAGGATCCCTCCAGCCGGGTGGCGTGCGAGACCCTGGTGAAGTCGAACCTGGTGGTGATCGCCGGGGAAATCACCACCCGCGCCAAGGTGGCTTACGATCAGGTCGTCCGCAATGCCATCCGCGACGTTGGCTACGTCCATGACGACGACCTGTTTCATGCCGACCGCGTCTTCATCAACAATTATCTCACGCGTCAGTCGCCGGACATCGCCCAGGGCGTCGATGCGCGCTCGGCCGAAGGCAAGGCGACCGCCGAACAGGGCGCCGGCGACCAGGGTCTGATGTTCGGATATGCCTGTAACGAGACGCCCGAAATGATGCCGACCGCGATCATGTTTGCCCATCGCCTCGGCCGGGAGCTGACGAAGGTCCGCAAGGCGGGCGTCGTGGGATGGCTGCGGCCCGACGCCAAATCCCAGGTCTCCATCCGGTACGAAAACGACAAGCCCGTGAAGGTGGAGAATGTCGTCATCTCGACGCAGCATACCAAGGAGGCGAAGAACGCCGACATCCGCAATTTCCTGATCGAGTTCGTGATCAAGAAGGTCATTCCGGCCGGGATGCTCGACGAGCACACCAAGTACCTGATCAATCCGACCGGGCGCTTCGTGGTCGGCGGGCCCGAGGGCGACTGCGGGTTGACCGGCCGGAAGATCATCGTCGACAGCTACGGCGGCTGGGGCCGGCACGGCGGTGGCGCATTTTCGGGCAAGGATCCGTCGAAGGTTGATCGCTCCGCCGCCTACATGTGCCGCTGGGTGGCCAAGAACATTGTCGCCTCCGGCCTGGCGGAAATCTGCGAACTCCAGGTGGCGTACGCCATCGGCTACCCCGAGCCCGTCAGCATCTGGGTCGACACCATGGGAACGGGCCGGGTGCCGGACGCGATCGTGGCCAAGGCTGCCGCCAAGGTTTTCAGTTTCAAACCGGCCAACATCGTCGGCCAGCTTGATCTGCTCCGGCCGATCTACCGCCAGACGACAAACTACGGACATTTCGGCAAGGCCGATCTTCCGTGGGAGCAGACGAACCGCACCGCCGATCTCCTCGCCGCCGTCGAGAAGGTGTAACGCCCGAAAAAGATCCACGCCGAAGATTTTACCGCCATGTCCACCGCCACCTCCGCCTCCACCGATTTCAAAGTCAAGGACCTGTCCCTGGCCGATTGGGGTCGCCGCGCCATCGACGTTGCCGAGAAGGAAATGCCCGGCCTGATGGCCGTGCGCGGCAAGTATGCCTCGGCCAAGCCGCTCCGCGATGTGCGGATCACCGGCTCGCTGCACATGACCGTGCAGACGGCGGTGCTGATCGAGACGCTGGTTGAACTCGGCGCCTCGGTGCGCTGGGCCTCGTGCAACATCTTTTCGACCCAAGACCATGCGGCCGCCGCGATCGCGCGCGCCGGCGTTCCCGTCTTCGCCTGGAAGGGCGAGACGCTGGAAGAGAATTGGGACTGCACCTATGCCGCGCTTTGTCATCCGGCCGGGCATGGACCGCAAATGGTGGTGGACGACGGGGGCGACGCGACGCTGCTGATTCACAAGGGATATGAACTCGAGGAAGGCAGCGACTGGGCCGACCAGCCGTCGGATTCGCACGAGGAGCAGGTGATCAAAGACCTGCTCAAGCGGGTCCATGCCGAGGATCCGCTCCGCTGGCATTCGATCGTCAAGGGTTGGCGCGGAGTTTCCGAGGAGACGACCACGGGGGTGCACCGCCTCTACCAGCTGCATGAGGCGGGGCGTCTGCTGGTGCCGGCCATCAACGTCAACGATTCGGTCACCAAGTCGAAGTTCGATAATCTGTATGGCTGCCGCGAGTCGCTGGCCGACGGGATCAAGCGCGCCACGGACGTGATGATCGCGGGCAAGGTGGCCGTGGTTTGCGGCTATGGCGACGTTGGCAAGGGCTCGGCCCATTCGCTGCGCGGATTTGGCGCCCGGGTCATCGTCACGGAGATCGACCCGATCAATGCCCTGCAGGCCGCGAGGGAGGGGTTTGAGGTCACGACCATTGAAGCGACGCTCGGGGAGGGGGACATCTATGTCACCTGTACCGGCAACTGCGACGTCATCACGCTGGAGCACATCGAGCGGATGAAGGACCAGGCGATCGTGTGCAACATCGGCCACTTCGATAACGAGATCCAGATGGCGCGCCTGAACGCCGCGCCCGGGGTGAGCCGGATCACCATCAAGCCGCAGGTTGACAAATACGTCTTTCCGGACGGCCGGGCGGTGTTTGTGCTGGCGGAGGGCCGGCTCGTGAACCTCGGCTGCGCCCACGGGCATCCGTCGTTTGTCATGTCGAACAGCTTCACGAACCAGGTCCTGGCCCAGATGGACCTCTGGAAGAACCGCGATGCCTACAAGCCCGGTGTCTACCGTCTGCCCAAGCGCCTCGATGAAGAAGTCGCCCGCCTGCATCTCGCCAAGATCGGGGTCAAGCTGACGTCGTTGACGGCCAAACAGGCGGCCTACCTCGGTGTGGGGGTTAACGGGCCGTACAAGCCCGAGCATTATCGCTACTAGGACGCGTCCGGAGTCCTGACGCGTGGCAAATCGCGCGAGCGGGACGAACCGGCAGCAGGAAGGTATCTGCGTTGGCGGCGTTGGACTGCCGGCGGCCGGGATATCTAGTGGCGGGATGAACGGAAGTTTTTCGGCGATCCAGGAGCTCGACGGCTTGCCGGATGCGTTCGTCCAACAGGTCGATTAAGTGGCGTAAATACAACGCGATAAGAATTCGGTCGTATCATAGACCGGGCGTCTTTTGCGTGTTTACTTGACTAACTTACCTTATAAACAAAGTTACGGATCGTGCGCACTGAGGCCAACTCGTCCAAACCTGTTTCAGCCGTCGAGACCATCAAAGCCGGAAGCCGGAATTTGCGGGGGCAGCTCGCCCGCGAGTTTGCGGACACGTCGACCGGCGCGATCACCGAGGAAAGCGCTCAGCTGACGAAATTTCACGGGCTCTACGCCCAGGATGACCGCGACCTGCGGCTGGCCCTCAAGCGGGCCGGCCGGGAGAAGGCCCACATGTTCATGCTGCGGGTGCGTCTTCCGGGCGGACGGTGCAGCCCGGAGCAGTATCTGGCGCTGGACCGGCTGGCGGATGAGCGCGGCAATGGATCATTGCGCCTGACGACCCGCCAGACGTTTCAGCTGCACGGGGTCCTCAAGGGCAACGTGAAGCCGCTGATCCAGGGCATGCACGCCGTCCTGCTCGACTCCATCTCGGCCTGCGGTGACGTGAACCGCAATGTGATGGCGTCGCCGAATCCCGAGCGGTCGCCGGTGCATCAGGAGGTCTACGAGCTTGCGCGCGCGTTCGCGGAATTCGCGCTGCCCCGCAGTCGCGCCTACCACGAGATCTGGCTGGACGAGGAACTCGTGGCGGGCGGGGAGGCGACCGAGGATCCGCTTTACGGGACGACCTATCTGCCCCGCAAGTTCAAGACCGCGTTTGCGGTCCCGCCGTCGAACGACGTGGATCTCTTCTCCCAGGATCTCGGCTTTATCGCGATCGTGGAAGCGGGTCGCCTGGCCGGATTCAACGTGGCGGTGGGCGGCGGCATGGGCATGAGCCACGGCAATGCCGACACCCACCCCCGGCTGGCCGACGTCATCGGCTTCATCACCCCGGACCGGGTGCAGGCGCTTGGGGCGGCCGTGATCACCGCCCAGCGGGACTACGGCGATCGGACGAACCGCCGGCACGCCCGCCTGAAATACACCATCGAGGATCGCGGGCTCGACTGGTTCAAGGCCGAGGTCGAGAGGCGCGCCGGATTCTCGCTCGCGCCGGCGCGGCCCCACCGGTTCACGACGATCACGGATGACTACGGCTGGCATCGCGCCGCCGACGGCACCTGGTATTTTGTCATGTTCGTGCTCAGCGGGCGCATCAAGGACTCGCCGCAACTCCGGTTGAAGACGGCCCTGCGCGAGATCGCAGCTGCACATGACGGCGACATCCGCATCACGCCGAGCCAGAATCTCAGCCTCTCGGGGGTCACGGACGCGCGGAAGCCGGTCATCGAGGCGATCCTCGCCCGGCACGGCCTCTCCGGCCAGAATCGCCAGAGCGGCCTGCGCCTGAATGCGCTGGCATGCGTGGCGCTGCCCACCTGCGGTCTGGCCCTGGCCGAGAGCGAGCGGGCGCTGCCGGCGCTGCTCGAGCGGCTTGAGAACGTCCTCGATGAATGCGGGCTGCGGGACGATGCGATCAGCCTGCGCGTGACCGGGTGCCCCAACGG
>JBJKRV010000142.1:0-2906 GCA_046704465.1 Opitutaceae bacterium
ATATGAGGCCGCCCAGACCGCGCAGCGCTCGCGCATCGAGACCTGGCTGGCGGCGCGGCGGGCGGGCGGGCCGCCGGCGCAGATCGCCCGGGACCGGGCGGCCATGCTTGCCGCCCATCACGAAACCGTCGCCGTGCGGGCGGAGGCGCGCAGCGTCCTGGCCCGCGCGGAGGGCCAGGCGACGTCCAACGACGCCGACTACGTCTTCATCACGTTCGTGCTCGACCAGATGCCCCACGGGATCATCGGCCTGCTCATCGCCCTGATCTTCTGTGCGGCCGTGTCGTCGCTCGCCTCGGAGCTGTCCGCCCTGGGCGAGACCACCACGGTCGACTTCTACCGGCATGTGTGGCGCCCCGGCCTCGACGACGCGCATTATGTGCGCGCCTCCCGGTGGTTCACGACCCTGTGGGGGCTGGTGGCGATCTCCTTCGCGCTGTTTGCCAATCTCGTGGAGAACCTCATCCAGGCCGTGAACATTCTGGGCTCGGTGTTCTACGGGGTCGTCCTGGGCCTGTTTCTCGTCGCCTTCTTCCTGCGGCGGGTGCGCGGCACCGCGGTGTTCTTTGCGGCCGTGAGCGCGCAGCTGCTGGTCTTCCTCCTCTATTTCACGCTCACCATCTCGTACCTCTGGTACAACCTGATCGGCTGCGCGGCCTGCGTGCTGTTCAGCGCGCTCCTGCAGCCGGTGCTCGGCGGGAAGCGCCCGGCCCCGGCGGCATGAGCTCCGGCCCCATCATCTGTTTCGGCCAGCAGCCGTGCGGCGTCTTCCCGCGCCGTTTCCTGCACGCCAAGATCACGGCCGCCCGGCGCCTGCAGGCGGAGATCGGCGGGCGGGTCGTGTTCTTCTGCCACGACAGCGACCATGATCCGCGCGAAACGCAGACCTGCCTGCGCGACCGCCGGACCGGCGCGCCCCACACGGTCAACTTCGCCTTCGCGAACAAGCTCCAGCGGAAGTATGTTCCGCTCTACCTCAAGCGCGTCTCCGCCGACTGGCGCGACAACCTTGCCCGGCAGCTGCCGGCGTTCGTCGCGCCCCCGTGGGTCGCGGCGTTCCGGGCGGTGACGGCGGACCGCGTCGCCGACATCTGCCTGGAGATGTACCGGCGCATGGGCGAGCTGGACGGGATCGAGGTCGTGCGCTCGAGCGATCCGGCCGTGCGCACCGCCGCCTGCGCCGTCGACGACTTCTACGTGGACGTGCCGTACGGCGGGCAGATCGTGCGCGCCCGGTACCTTGACGGCGCCCTCAAGCTGCATGAAGGTGGGGATTCCTACGTGACCCTGCCAACGCTCCCCTTCACACCGGCGCAGGTGAGCCCGACCCGCGACACGCGCCTCCGCTGGATGCAGTCGGTCGTCCGCTGCACCCATTACGTCGCCGGCGCGAGCGAGCAGGACTACCTCCGCCGCGAGGACGCGCCCGAAATCACCTACATCAAACGGGATCCGATCGACCGCGCCGATGAAGCCTACACCGACCCTCCCGTCTGAACGCGCGCCCCTGCTCGCGTTCGGCGCCCACCCGGACGACATCGAGTTCGGCTGCGGCGGCGTGATCGCCGTCGAGACCCTGTCGGGCCGGCCGGTGCATTTCGTCGTCGGCTCGCGCGGGGAGGCGGGGACGCACGGCACCGCCCGCGGGCGCAGCGCGGAGGCGGCGCGGGCGGCCGCGCGCCTCGGTGCGACCCTGGAATTCGTCGATCTGGGCGGCGACAGCCGGATCGAGGCGCGACGCGCGCTGGCCGTGAAGCTGGCGGGCGTCATCCGGGAGCACCGGCCGGCGATCGTCCTGGCGCCGACCGGGGTGGAAAACCAGCACCCGGATCACAGCGCGCTCAGCCGCCTCGTGCGGGACGCGGCCCGGCTCGCCCGTTACGGCGGCGTCCGCGAACTGAAGCGCCGGCGGCCGCACGCGATCGGGCTGCTGCTGTATTACGCCGTCACGACCGAGGCCGAGCCGGCCGGCGTCGCGCCGGTGCTGATCGACATCTCGGCGCCGGCGGTGCTGCAGGCGTGGCAGGAGGCCATGGCCGCGCACGCCTCGCAGGCGCTGACGCGCGATTACCTCGGATTCCAACTGGCCCGCGCGCGGGTCCACGGTCACCGGGCCGGAGTGAGCCACGCGCAGCCGCTGTTTCCGAACGACCCGCTGGTGTTCGCCTCGCTCGCGCCACTCGCGCGCGGCGCCCGCCACCTCTGACATGGACGCCCGGCGGCCGCTCAGGATCGGGATCACGTGTTATCCGTCCGTCGGCGGCAGCGGCATCCTCGCGTCGGAGCTGGGCGAGCAACTGGCGCGGCGCGGCCATGAGATCCACTTCGTCAGCTACGAGCCGCCGTTCCGGATGCCGCGCGGCGACCGGCGCGTGTCATTTCATCCGGTCCGGATCAACACCTACGACTTGTTCAAGTATCCCGACTACACGCTACCGCTGTCGGTGAAGCTGGCGGAGGTCAGCCGCGACCACCGGCTTGATGTCCTCCATGCGCACTACGCGGTGCCGCACGCCACGGCCGCCGTGCTCGCGCGCGAGATGCTGCCGCCCGGCTCCCGGCCCCGGATCATCACCACGCTGCACGGCACCGACACGACGCTGCTCGGGCGCGACCCGGGCTACGGTCCGGCGATCCGCCACGCCCTGCGGCGCTCCGACGCGGTCACAACCGTGTCGGCTTATCTCGAGCACGAGACCCGGCGCGTGCTGTCGGTCGGACATCCGATCGAGGTGATCCCCAATTTCTTCGAGGCGCGGCGGCCGCGGCGCTCGCGCGCGGAGGTGCGGCGCGAGCTGGGCCTGGCGGAGGAAGTGATGATCCTGCACGCCTCCAACCTGCGCCCGATCAAGCGGGTCGACCTCCTGCTCGAGACCGCCGCCCGCCTCAAGGGCCGCCTGCCGTTC
>JBJKRV010000143.1:0-5632 GCA_046704465.1 Opitutaceae bacterium
TCAAAATCCCGCGGATCGATCTCGAGCAGCACCTGGCCTTTGCGCACGGATTGGTTGTCGGTGACCAGAAGGTGCTCGACCCGGCCGGCCACCTGCGGCGCGACCGGCGTGACATTGGCCGCGATGAAGGCGTCGTCGGTGGACTCATAGGGCGCCGCGAAAATCTCGTAGTAGACGGCGGAGGCGATGCCGGCGGCGGCCAGCGCGAGGACCGCTAGAATCCTCCGGCGCCGAGGATTGTTTTTGCGGGCGGGGGCGGGCGCGCTGGTTGGCGGCGTGGCCTCGGGCGCCGTGTCGTCCGCTTCGACGGTGACGCGGTTCTGCGGATGGCCGGCATACGCCAGCGTCTCGCTCGACGGCGGAGTGTGATGATTGAAGGTGGTCCGGCTGGGAGATTGACTGGGCACGGGAATAGTAGTGGTGACGGTGCTCATGTTGAACTGAGGTGCGCGATGGGAAGGTGAGTGCCGGTGTGAACCGGCGCCTATTCGTGGTAGCGGGTGAGGGGCTCCTGCAGTCGCTCCAGGAGGCGGGGCGGCCACATTTCAGCGAAGTAGTCTTGGGTGCCGTCGAAGCGAAAGTGGGCAGAGAACCGGGCGGCCGCCGCGGCGACCCGATCAGCCGACCTTGCGTTCGGGCCCTGGCGGTTGCGGCCCGCCGCGCGACGGTGTGAGAAAGGGGAAAGTGGAAAGGAGTTGGTAATCGAGGACATGAGGAATGCGATTAATAGTTGACTAGCTATCTAGTTTTCAGACAAAGCGATGCCGTATCTCTATTCAGGCAACGAGCGGCGTGGTTCTCGGCAGAGACCTAGGTTCCGGCTCCGACGGGCGGCGCCGTTTTCGCTTTCAACATCTCAAAGACGCTGGAGGGCAGGGTACGCAGGATCTCGGCACTGTTCATGATCCGCGCCTCACTGAGCGCTCCCTGCATCAGGAATTCGAGCGACTGCGCCTTTTGGGCGGGATCGCCCGGGCTGATCGATCCGTCGGCCATGCCGTCGCGGATGGCAGTCTCGAAATAGCGCCGCTTCATCGCGATGATTTCACGGACCTTCGCGTTGACCTCGGCCTCCAGGGTGCTCACCTCGCAGCCCATCGATCCGACGGGGCAGCCCAGTACCTTGCCGTGTTGCTTGATGTTTTCGGCTTGGCGGGCGTGGAGGCCGTTAAGGTAGTTGGTGATTCGGTCGAGCGGTGCGACCGACGCGGAGAACTCGCGATCCAGGCGCGGCTTCCACTCGTCCACCCAGAGCTTTTCCAGGGACGCGATGGCCAACTCCGCCTTTGATTTAAAGAAATAGTAGAAGCTGCCCTTCCTGACATCCGCCCGGGAGCAGATTTCGTCGATCGTGACGGCGCTGTAGCCTTCCTCCCACATGAGATCCAGCGCGGCGGTCATCAACCGTTGATTGGCATCTGAAGTCCTACCCATGGCGCGAAAGTTAGTTGACTAGTTGTCTATTGCAAGAAGATCCGCCGGTATTCTTCTGACTGCCTCGTATCGTCGGTATGATCAGTTACTTGAGAAAAAAGAAAATCCTTCCGGCGAAAACTCAGTTCCTCTTCGCAGTGTCGAACGACGGAGGAAAATCCTCCGGGCGGGTCCCCCAAGTGTCGCTCGGCCGCGTGCCCATCACAAACACCAGCCGGTTCGTGCCGGGCGCAAGTTCGTCGAGCGAAAGCCAGGTGCCGGGGTGGGGCTTCCCGTCGAGCGTCACCGATTGGACGTAGATGCCGTGGCCGTGCGCGACGATCTCGAGCGTGCGACCGGTACCGAATCGCAGCGCGGCCTTCGAAAACATCGGTGTGCCCAAGGCCACACCGCCGATGCCCGGGATCACCGGATACATTCCGAGCGCGTTCCACACGTAGACGCCGGAGGTGGCGCCAAGATCGTCATTGCCGGGCAGGCCGTCGGGCCTGGTGCTGAACGTTTCGCGCCGGACGCGGTCGATGACCTCCGCCGTCTTCCACGGGCGGCCGGTCCACAGGTAAACATAGGGCACGCAGAAATCCGGCTCGTTGGTCACGGTGAAGGTCGGGACGCCCCAGCCGCTCAGCTTGGTGAAGAACTGGTCCAGTTTGGGCAGGACCTTTTCCCGGCCCCCGAGAGCCCGGATCAGCCCGGCATAGTCGAACGGAATCATGAACGTGTACTGCCACGTGCAGCCTTCCTCGAAACCGAGCTGGTCGGCCGTGTCCCAGGTCGTGTGCCGGGGCATGAGGCGATCGGGATCCCAGCCACCGATGAATTTCCCGTCGGCGGTGCGCGGCCGGATGAATCCTGACTCGGGGTCGATCAAGTTGCGCCAGTTCTGCGAGGAGCGCAGCAACCGGGTCGCGGCGGCCTGGTCGCCGAGCGCCGCGGCGAGGCGCGAGTCCGCGAAATCCGCCGTGCAATATTCCAGCGTGACCGATGCGGCGGTCTCGTTTCCGCCGGCAGCGACCGGGATGTAGCCCCGGCTCAGGTAGTCGGCGAGCCCCGGACGCTCGGACTGGCCGTGCGGGCCCGTGCCCGGCTCGGTGGCGCCCTTGAGCATGTAGTGCAGCGCGGTCCTGGCGTCGAACGACCGCGCCCCGAAGGCGTAGCTCTCGGCGAGCAGCACGGCCGAAGAGTCGCCACCCATGACGTAGCTGACGTCGTTGGCCACCGGCCAGCGCGGCAGCCACCCGCTCTGCTCTGCATCGCGCACCAGGGACTGCATCATCTGGCCCGTTTCGCGCGGATGGAGCAGGGCGTCGAGCTGCACCACGTCGCGATAGATGTCCCAGTCGGAGAAGTTGGCGTACTGCGTCTCGTGCGGACCCAGCCGCCGGACCTTGTCGTCGAAGCCGGGGTAGTCGCCGTTGTCGTCGCTGAATCGGTTGGGCGAAAGCATCATGTGGTAGAGGCCGGTGTAGAAGATGGTCCGCTGCGCCGGAGTGCCGCCGGTGGCGTCCACCGCGGCCAGCGCGCGCGTCCACGTGCGTTCGGCGGCCCGGTGGACCGCGGCGAAATCCCAGCCGGGGATCTCGGTGTCGAGGTTGGCCGCCGCATTGGCGACGCAGACGAACGACAGGCCGACTTTCACCGTGATCGGGCCCGTGCCCGGGGCAAAGGTGACGTACGCGCCGGCCTTGGGGCCGTCCGCCGACGGGCTGCCGGGCCGGACCGCATCGGTCCAGGTGCCAAACGAGGCGAACGGGCGCGAGAACCTCATGACGAAATGCAGCGTGTAGTGGCTCGGCGAGCTGCAGAATCCGCCGCTGTGAACGGTTCCCTGCACCTCGTCGGGGGCGCGGATCTCCACGCTCGTGGCGTCGGCGGCGCGCTTGGGGTCGTCGGCCGTGGCGCTGTCGCCGGCCTTGAGCAGCAGCGTGCGCTCCACGCCGGTCGGAAACGCAAAACGGCCGATGCCGGCGTGCGCCGTGGCGGTGAGTTCGACCTTGATCCCGTTGTCGAACGCGACGGCGTAGTAGCCGGGGTGCGCCTGCTCGTGCTGGTGACTGAATGGCAGCGACCAGTCGCGCGGCGTGCCCGGCCCATCCACCCGGCCGATCCAGGGGAGGACGGGCACATCGGCGTAGATCGGGCAGCCGGCACCGCTCAGGTGCGTGAGGCTGAATCCGCGGATCGTGTGGTCCTCGTAATGGTACCATCCGTCCGGGCGGGTATCGGGGCTCCACTGGAGCATGCCGAACGGAACCGTCGCACCGGGAAACGTGTTGCCGCCGCCGGCGGTGCCGATGAACGGATCGACCGAGTCGTAGGGGGAGGCGCGAGGCGCCGGCGTGCCCGCCGCGGACGCGCCGGGAAGAAGCAACGCCGGCAAAAGGACGGCGGAAATGAAGGCGAAAAGGCGGATGCGGCGGCGGGGTGCGTTCATGGCCGGGACAAGCGGGGCAGGGTGGCGGCGGATCGAGACTATACACGATGGCGCCGGTCCGCCGCAAATGACCAATGGCCGGAGGCCGGAAGTCAGAAGTCAGCGGTCGGAAGTCAATGCGCAGCGATCAGAAGTGAAGGCCGGAAGTTGGGAACGAGAGGACCCGACCTCTGCACACTCAAACCAAGGCTGCCACCGCCGAATCGCCGACGCCGTTCAGGGCGCCTTCGGTGTAGCCGGCGACGGCGGTGCGGCTTCATTTTCGCCCGGCGGCTTGATTGGGTGCAGTTGGAGCACCTTCTGCTCGGTTTTTCCGTCGACCCGCAGCTGGACCGTGAGGGGAATCTCGGCTCCGCTGTAGCCCAGGCGCGAAACCATGGGTTCGGCTTCGACCGACTGGCCGGGATCCACGGCGATCGACTCGGGCTGGACGGCAAAATCGCCGAGGACCGAGTTGAAATCGACGACCGCGACCTTGACCGGCATTTTTCCGTGATTGGTGAGCCGCACGCGCAGGACGAGCGGTCGTTCGTTCATGGCGTAGATCCGGGCTCCGCCGCTTTCCTCGCCGCCTTCCTGTTCGCGTTCGCCGCCGCCTTCTCGCCCTTCCCCGCGTTCCCGTTCGCCCCCGAACTCTCCGCGCTCACCGCCGTATCTGCCGCCCATCCCGCCGCGAAAACCGCCGCGCCCGTGCTCGGCTTCGCCGGAGCCGACTTTGCCCAGTCCCGGCCGCGTCCAATTCATGCCGGCGCGCGCGAGGAGGACCTCGGCCTCGACGGTGCCGCCAAAAAACGCCGCGTCCGCCTCCATCGGGTGGAACTCAACCTCGCCGCCCTCCGGGCCCATGACTCCGCCTCGATAATGGTAGCGATGACCGCCGCAGGCGGACAGGCCGATGCTGATCAGGACCAGGGTGGCGACGCGCCCGGCGGCGCGAAGCTGGCGCCGGGGGTGGAACGGCGCCGCGGACACGCGCACACGGACGCCGGGGATGGGTGAAGGTTTCGTCGGGTGCAAATCGGGTGGCGGGAGAATCTGACCATCCGCGGGTATGAATCAAGACTTGGATCGGGATTTGATCCCGGGCGGGCTCCCATGTTCTCCGGCGCCCGGCCGGGCTCGCACAGCTTCGCACGATGCAAACGCGACGGATCGGGGAAGACAAACTCGGTCACGGCTTCACCGGATGACACCGATGGGGAATCGATCCGTGCCTTTCGTGCGACCCGTGGCGCGACAGCCTGTCGATTGCGTCTCTTGAGCCTTTTTGCGGCGATGCAATCGGCGGCGGGTTGTGTCACAGAAAAAGCTGCCCGAGCACGGCCGCGCCGATCACGACGGCCCAGGCCGGACGCTTCCAGATCTGCAGCGCCGCAAAGGCGGCCAGTGCCAGCGCCGCGGTGCGCACCCCGGTGACGCCTGACGTCCACACCGGGTGATAAAGCGCCGCCAGCAGCACGCCGACCACGGTCGCGTTGGCTCCGCGCAGGGCCGCCTGGGCTCCGGGCCGGGCGCGCAGGCCCTGCCAGAAAGGCAGGACCCCGAGCACCAGCAGCAGTCCCGGCAGGAAGATTCCCGCCAGCGCCCATACGCCGCCGAGCCAGCCGCCGGGGGCGAGTCGCATCGCCGCGCCGAGAAAGGCGGAGAGGGTGAACAGCGGGCCGGGGAGCGCCTGGGCGGCGCCGAACCCGGCCAGGAACTGGTTGTGAGTCAGCCACCCGGGGGCCACCACTTCCCGCTCCAGCAGCGGCAGCACCACATGGC
>JBJKRV010000144.1:0-2685 GCA_046704465.1 Opitutaceae bacterium
TCAGGGTGAACTGATAGGGCGCATAGAAATGGACCTCGACCATCAGGCGACCGGGGGTCGGGTCCGCCGGCAACGCATTCACCAGGCTGTCGGTTTGATCGATGTTGGTGTTTGGCCCCTGGATCACGAGCCAGCGATTGGTGTTATCACCGCCCGTGCTGCGAACCGCCGCGATGAATGTGTTGTAGTAGGTCTTCAGCGTGTTCCACTGCGCCGCCGTGTTGCAGTTCGGTTCATTCGCGCCGGCAAACAGCAGGTGACTGTCGTAACCGGCGAACGCGGTCGCGATCTGCGTCCAGTACGCCTTCATCTTTGCATTGATCGTCGGATCCACCGTGTCGGTGATATGGTTCTCCAGCCAGCCGCCGTCCCAGTGGTCGTTGACCACCACGTACAGGTTCCTGGCAAAACACCAGTCGACCACCTGTTTGACCCGCGCCATATAGGCGGAATCGATCTGGTACGTCGACTGGTCGGCGTGACTGTCCCAAGCGCACGGGATCCGAACGGCGTTGAAACCGGCCTTGGCAACCGCGTCGATCAGCGCCTGGGTTGGCGGCGGGCCCCAGGTACCGATGCCGGAGGGGGGCTCCATCGTGTTGCCAAGATTCCACCCGTAGGTGGGCGAAGGCAGTTGCGCGAACGCGGCCAGGGGCAGCAGGAACAGACAGCCGATCGCGGCAAAAAGCGAAGTCGGCCATCGGCTGATTTGGCCGGGTCCATTCCGCTCTCGTGTCGTGGCCGAACCGGACGAACACCTTCTCCCGGGGGCATGGTCCTCACTTTGCATGTCGTTTGTCCTTGGCCTTGCCAAAGGGTTCATCGCCCATCCAGGGGTCGCGGGCTGACAGGTTGGTCTCTTGATCATTCGGTGTGAACCTCAAGCCATTCATACGGTTTCGGCTCCGGCGGGAGGTGACTTAGGATCAAGCCGCCGCCGTCAACCACATAGGTGCCATGGTACCCCGGGGCTAACGCCACGTTGACAACGAGGCCGCTCTTTGGGCCTTGAACCGGGATTTCCAGTCGCCCAAACAGCGCGAATGCCGCCGGCACCCCGACGAAGACGACCACGGAATAATGGGGGATCTCCAGAAGTGTCCGGGCCCCTTGGCCGGCGCCCAACTCCTTTCGCCAGGCGGCCTCGATCGCGAGGGCCTCCCGTTTCCCTTTTACAGCCTCCGAGAGTTGTCCCTTAGGGACGTATGCATACGTCACGGTCACGCCGCGCGGAGCCGTGGCGCAAAAGGCGGTCACGCACAGCGCGGTGTTGAGCCAGCAGACGAGGGCAATGGACTGGAATATGGATCTCATGGTCTTGGCTGGTTCCGGAGTGCCGTGGCACAGTCGCTTCAGTCCGCGCATGTCACGGCAATGATGGAGGCAGGGCGCTGGGCCGGGTCTGCACCACCGCCGTCGCCGGCTCGAGCCCGTCGGCGCGGGCGGTCAGCCGGAACTCCCCGGCCTTCCGCGTGGACTGCACGATGATCTGCGCCCGGCCGTTGAACAGGCTGCGCGACCACGCCGGCGGGCGGGCCCGGCCGACGACCTCCACGCTCACGTTGGGATTCAGCCCTCCGTCGCCGACGCCGTTATACACCCCCACCGCGATCACGTTGTCGCCGACGCGCAGGAACGGCTTGATGTCGAAGATCGGCTGAGCCTGCCAGTCGTGCGTCTCGCCGACGTACCGGCCGTTCACGAAATACCAGCCCTCGTCGTCGCAGCCGGAGAAGAAGGCCTGGGCGCCGGCGCCCTGCAGGTCCGCCGCCGTCAGCGTGAAATGGGCGCGGTAGATCGCCATGGTGTCCGGCGTCATGATGGTCGGTTCGCTGCCGCCGTTTTGGACCACGAGCCGGTGCCAGGCGGAATCGTCAAACCCGTTCTCGTATTCCGGAACGGCCGCGTGGCTGCGCGGGAATTTCGCCAGTTGCCAGCGCCAGTCGTGCACCGCGATCCGGCGCGCGGGCACGTGGGGCACGAACGTGTCCGGCTCATGGCAGCTCGGATCGCCGTTGCCCACGCCAAGGATCCTTCCCTCCCCTTCGATCGAGAAGTGGATCAGGTTTTGCGCGGTCGGCACGGGACGCCCCTGCGCGTCCAGCGCCGACACGGTGAACACCGCCACGTCCTCGCCGTCGGCCTTGATCGTCGCACGGTCGGGCGTGAGGCGGATCCGCACGGGCTGTCCGGTGGTCTCCTCCTTCGTCTCGGCGATGACGCGGCCGGCGGTGTCATAGCCCTTCGCGCTCAGCGTCCCGGGTTCATAGGTCACCTCCCAGGTCAGCTTCGAGTTCGGCTGCATCACCTGTCGGCCCAGCGAGGTCCCGTTCAAAAAGAGCTCCACCTCCCGGCAGTTGCTGTAGACGTCCACCCGGACTTTCCGGCCCTCCCGGCCGGGCCAGTTCCAGTGCGGAAACAGGTGCAGCACGGTCTGCTTCGTCCACCAGGACTTGTAGTAATAGAAGACGTCCTTCGGAAAGCCGCAGGTGTCGAGGATGCCGAAGTGGGAGCTGATGCACGGCCACCAGTAGGGCGTGGGCTCGCCCCGGTAGTCGAAGCCCGTCCAGACGAAGGCGGAGACCACCGGACAGCCCGTGCGGGTCCGCCTCACGCCCGACCGGGCGACGATCAAGGCCGACGGCGAGGACGTGGCGGTGTTCACCGTGTCGGCGCTGGACGCGC
>JBJKRV010000145.1:0-6747 GCA_046704465.1 Opitutaceae bacterium
TCGCAAAGCGAAAAGTGCGGCGATCAGCCGGCGATGCGGCGCCAGATCTGCCAGCGCTCCTTGCCGGCATAGAGGGGCAACGAGTCGGCCACCGGCTGGTCCTCGATCCGCTCGAAGGCCGGGCCCAATCCGCGTGCGAGTTCTGCCGCGGTGAGCGGATAGGGGGGCGGCTCATCCTCCGGGCCGAAAAAGAAAAAGCCGCAGAGCACGCCGCCGGGACGGATCAGTTCGATCATGCGCCGGAAATAGCCGGGCCAGCAGGGCGGCGGCAGGGCGCAGAGAAAGGTGCGCTCATAGATCAGGTCGAATCCCGCGGCGGGGAGCGGAACCGTGAAGAAATCCGCCACGCGCAGGCAGGTCTCGAGCGGTCCGAGAATGCCGCGCGCCCGATCGATCGCCGCCGGGCTGAAGTCGATCCCGAGCACCTCCCAGCCCGCGGCGTGCAAGGCGCGGACCTCGTAGGCCGAACCGCACCCGGGCACCAGCGCCCGCCCGGCGCCGGACCGGGAGCGCAGGAATTCATGCAGGGCGGACGGAACGCCGCCGCAATCCCAGGCCAGCCGGCCGGAGCGGTACCGCTGCTCCCAGAATTCCGGTGCGGATGCGACGGGAGGATTCTTTAGCGGCGCTCCCTCCGCCGGGGCGGATGGGTCGGGCGCAAGTCGACGCGGATCAGTGGGGGCGTCACTCATGGTTCGACCCTCAGCACCAGCACGCCGCCCTGTTGGGAGCCGATTGCCAGGAGCCCGTCGTTCCGGCTCCAGGCGAGTGTCGACGCGGGCGCCGTCAAGCGTGCCGTGGCCAGGCGCGGGGAGCGTCGCGTGGGATCCCACAGATCCACTTCGCCATCGTTGGCCGCGGTGGCAAGGAGACCGCCGGCATGTTGGAAGGCGACGGCGCAGACGCGATCATTGTGGGGCAGGGCCAGCGGTTCGCGTCCCTCGGGGCCGGCCCCCGAGCAATCCCAGACGCAGGCATCCCGCGCTCCGCCCGTCGCGAGCCAGCGACTGTCGGCGCTGAACGAAAGTTCGCGCACCTTTGTCTCGTAGCCGCTCATGTGAAACTCCCCGTCCTCCTCGGGAATCCAGAGGTGCACGGCCTTGTCCTGCGCGCCGCCCACGAGCCACCGGCCGTCGGGCGACCAGATCAGGGCCGGCAAGGCCCAGCCGTAGGCGTACTCGCGCTGCGCATGAAAGTCGTCGGTGTCCCACAGGCAGACGCCGCCGTACCAGGCGGTCGCGACGCAGCCGCCCTTCGGATGCCAGGCCAGCGCGGAGATCGTCTTTGGCGCGTCGGGAAACTCGTGCCGGATGGAGCCGTCGGGATTCAGCAGGGTCAGCCGGCGGCCGGCGGCGACCGCAAGCGCAAGGGCGCCCGGGGCCGGCGGCCGCCAGGCGAGGTTCTCGATCCAGGTGCCGGGGCCGTGCGGAATTTCGGCGGTCAGGGCGCCGGCGGCGGCATCCCAGAGCCGGGTGGACCCGTCCTGACCGCCACTGGCGAGCTGATCCGGGGTCGAGTCTGCCGGCGCGCACGCCACGGCGTTGGTGCCATCGGGATGTCCGGGCAGCAGATGCCGCCGGGTGCCGTCGGCGGCGTCGAGCAGCGCAATCGGACCGGTGGTCGAGGCGGCCGCGAGCCAGCGCCCGTCGTGCGACCAGGCGAGGTCGATGACGTAATCGTCGAGGGCGGCGGTCCAGGCCTTGGAGACGTTCATGGCGCGGGGTTCATCATTGTCTCCGGGCGCGACCAGTCCAGCGCGGAGCGCACCGGGCGGAAGGTCGCCGAGCCGCGTTGCCGCCGGGCCGTTCGGCCGCCGCGCGATTCCCGGCTTGCGCCAAACGGCGGACTGCGATCACTCGCACTCATGCCGGAACTGCCGGACATCGAGGTCTACCGGGAATGCCTGGCGCGCCGGATCCAGGGTCGGAAGCTGACTCGAATCCGTATCGCGGATCCTTTCGTGCTGCGCACGGCGGTGCCGCCGGTGGAGGCGCTGGAGAACCGCCATGTGACCGCGATCCGCCGCCTGGGCAAGCGCCTCGCGCTGGGTTTTGAGGGCGGCCATTGGCTCGTGCTGCATCTGATGATCGCGGGCCGGCTGCATTGGGCGGACGCCGGTGCAAAACCGGCCGGCGGCCGCGGACTGGCTGCATTCGTTTTTGAGAATGGAACGTTGAGCCTGACCGAGGCCGGCTCGAAGCACCGCGCCTCCCTGCACGTCGTCGCCGACGAAGGCGGGCTGCGCGCGCACGATCCGGGCGGAATTGATCCGCTGACGTGTGCGCCGGAGGCATTCGCCGCCACGCTGGCCCGGGGCAACCACACGCTGAAGCGGGCGCTGACGGATCCGCACCTCTTCAGCGGCATCGGCAATGCCTATTCCGACGAGATCCTGCATGCGGCGCGGCTTTCACCCGTGGCGCTGTCCGGCAAGCTGGGAGCCGGGGAAATCGCCCGTCTCCACCAGGCGACCCGGGAGGTGCTGGCCGCCTGGACCGGGCGGCTGCGCCTCGAGGCGGGCGCCGGCTTCCCGGAAAAAGTCACGGCTTTTCGCGCCGACATGGCGGTGCACGGCAAATTCGGCCGGCCGTGTCCGGTGTGCGGCACCGCCGTGCAGCGGATCCGCTACGCCGACAACGAGGTCAACTACTGTCCGCGCTGCCAGACCGGTGGCAGGCTCCTGGCGGACCGGTCGTTGTCCCGCCTGCTGAAGGCCGACTGGCCCCGGACGATCGACGAGGCGGAAGCCATCCGCGGCTGAAAGATCAACCGGCGACGGCCGCCTCGGGGGTCGGCGTGATCGGGATCCGGACGTCGATGCGCACGGCGCCCGGCGGCGTGGCCATCTCGAGCCGGGCGTCGGAGCCGCACAGGAGGACGAGGCGGCGCCGCAGGTTGTCCAAGCCGATGCCGGTCGAGTCGCGCCTGTCTTCCCCTGGCCGGCGCG
Source organism: Opitutaceae bacterium (assembly GCA_046704465.1). Classification (GTDB taxonomy): domain Bacteria; phylum Verrucomicrobiota; class Verrucomicrobiia; order Opitutales; family Opitutaceae; genus Fen-1467. The sequence goes on from JBJKRV010000145.1 coordinate 2,948, forward strand.
TCACCCAGGCGCCGGAATTCTCGACCTGCAGGTGGAGGGCACCGTTCTCGACTGCGGCCTCAATGCGAAGCTGAAGCGGCGCGGGCGAGGTGCGCATGCCGTACTTGATGGCGTTCTCGATCAGCGGCTGGACGAGGGCGGTCGGGGCCGGGGTCATGCGGGCCTCGTCGGTGACCTCAAAGCGCCACTCGAGGCGGTCCCTTCCATGATGGGCCTGTTCGACGCTCAGGTAGTTCGACACCGCGTTGAGTTCGTCTCCCAGCGGCGCGTGGTGGATCCCGTGCCGCAGGGAATACCGCAGATAGTCCGCCACCGCCCGGGCGAGGTCGCCGACCACTTCCGGGTGAACCTCGGCTTCGGCGACAATGGTGTTGAGGGCGTTGAAGAGGAAATGCGGATTCACCTGGGCCCGGAGCAGCTGCAGCTCCGCTTCGCGGCTGGCGGCCTCGGCGCGGGCCAGGCGCAGTTCGGCCCGGTGGGAGGCCAGCTCCTGGCGGATGGTGAAATAGAGGGCGCTCCATCCTGCGTAGAGGAGGAACCGGATGATGATGGCGCCGCGTTCGGCCAGCTCCGGCGGGGGTGACAACGGCAGCACGCGCTGGAGCAGCACGACGATCAGCTGGTCGGCGGCCGTCGCCAGGACACAGAATCCCAGGATCGGGGCCACGTAACGCCAGAGTTTGAAACCGACCGGCTTCCATCGCCGGTAGATCTGCCACAAGCCCAGGGTCAGGCCAAAGCCGATGGCCTGCCGGCCGATGCCCACCATGAGGGCCGTCCACAGATCGGGATAGATGATGAGGACGAACGCGACGAACACCGGCACCAGCAGCAGCCAGCCCCCGACCTGCAGGATCCAAAAGAGGCGGCGGTTGGAACGCGGACGGATTTCCACAGTCGGCGAATTTGGCAATCTGGCGATCGGGGGCGACAGGAAAGCGCGAAGTGGGGGAAGGTTTCCCGTCAACCCGGCACAAGGCAGGCCCGAAACCCCTCGGTGAGGGCGGCCCGATCCAGGTTCCGGCCGATGAAGACCAGGGTGTTGACGCGGGGCTCGGAACCCCACGGCACCCCGAACTTGGCGTCGAACGTCATGTGCACCCCCTGAAACACGAGGCGTTTGTCGGTGCCGCGGACCGCCAGCACGCCTTTGCAGCGAAAGATGTCCTGACCCTTCTTGGCGAGCAGCCCGCCGAGCCACTCATTGAGGCGGCGATCGTCGAGATCGCCGGGCGCGGTCAGGCCGACCGAGGTCACTTCCTCGTCGTGGCGGTGCTCGTGCCGGAAGCTCTGGTCGTGGATGTATTTCACCAGCGCGCCGTCCGGGCCGTGGAGGTGGGTGGGCACGTCGTGGGCGGTGAACAGCATGTACCGGCCGGAAACCGCGACGGACACGGGAAAATCCCCGTGGCCGCCGGCGAGGCGGAGGCGGTGGAGAATCGCCCCGGGCGCCACCGGCTCGCCCGGGTGCACGTTCCGTTCCCAGTCGGAAAACACCTCCACCGCCAGGTCCCGCGCGGCCGCCACATCCGCGTCCCCGGTGCTCTTCACTGGCAGCAGGGTGACGTCGAGTTCGTCGCCGTGGTGGTGATGCCCGTCGTGCGGGTGCGGTTCGCCCGCCGGATGCTCATGCTCGTGGTCGTCGTCGTGATGGCCGAGGCAGAGCTCGTAGGTGCCGGCTGCGAGCTCATAGACGCCGCCCCACTCGAAGGGGTATTCGGCTTCGAGGAAGCGCGGGTCGAGCCCGGTGGCGCGGTCCAGGTTGAAGCCGCCGACGTCGAGCACGCGGTCGATCGGGAGATCGCAGTTCTGCGTGCGATGGATCCGGGCGGCGGTGTTCATCCGGCGCAGCCGCGCCTCGAGGAGGTCCAGGTCCGCCGGCGCAACCAGGTCGGTCTTGTTGAGGAGAATGATGTCGGCAAACCCCACCTGCTCCTTGGCCTCCCGGCCCTCGTCGAGGTGGGGCCCCGCATGGCGGGCGTCGACCACCGTGACGATGCCGTCGAGCCGGTAGGCCTCGCGGATCTCGGGATCGTTGAAGAAAGTCTGGGCGACCGGCCCCGGGTCGGCGAGGCCGGTGGTCTCGATCAGCACGGCGTCGAGCCGGTCGCGGCGCTTGAGCAGGCGCCCCAGGATGCGGATGAGATCGCCGCGCACGGTGCAGCAGAGGCAGCCGTTGTTCATGCTGAAGATCTCCTCGTCCGCCTGCACGACGAGCTGGTTGTCCACGCCGACCTCGCCGAATTCGTTCTCGATCACCGCGACCCGCCGCCCGTGCTGTTCGGTAAGAATGCGGTTGAGCAGCGTGGTCTTGCCGGCGCCGAGGAAGCCGGTGAGGACGGTGACGGGAATGCGCGAGTCGTCGGACATGGGAGCAGCGGAAGCGGGGAGCGAGAAGCGAGAAGTCAGAAGTCAGAGGTCAGAAATCAGAAGTCAGAAGTCAGAGGCCGGAGGACGGAAAAAACCAACTGCCAATGACCAAAAGCCAGCGCGGCAAACAAAGCAACTTCCGCCCCGATTGCCAGCGTAGCAGGGCAGTCAAGCGGCTTCAGGCGCCCGGCGCCTGCAGTTCGTAGCTCAGCACGCTCAAGGCGTAGACTGCGGCGGTCTCGCAGCGCAGCACCAGGGGGCCGAGCGTGATCGGCTCAAAGTTGGCCGCCTTCGAGCGGCTCAGCTCGGCGGGCGTGAAATCGCCTTCGGGTCCGATCAGCCAGAGCACCTTGACGGGCGGGCTTCCCCGCGCGGCGGCATAGGACGCCAGCACCTGTTTGAGCGGATGGGCGCCCGGCTGCAGGCTGGCGATGAGTTTCAGGTCATACCCCGGGCTGGCATCCATGAACGCACCTGCGGGTTGCACCGGCAGGATTTCCGGGATGTACGGATTGCCGCATTGTTTGGCGGCCTCGATGGCGGCGGCCTGCCAACGCTCCAGACGCCGCTCGGCACGTTCGCCCGGCAGGTGCACGATGGTGCGCTCGCTTTCGAGGGGCACGATGCGGGCCGCCCCGAGTTCGGTGGCCTTGCGGATGATCGCCTCCATGTAGGGCCCCTTGGGCAGGGCCTGGCCGAGGGTGATTTCATAGGGCAGGGTGCGGGCGTGCTGATGGAACCGGACCTTCAGCCTCGCCGTGACGGCGGACCCCTCGGCGAGCTCGCAGATCCACTCGTTCCCGCGCCCGTCGAAGGCCACGACCATGTCGCCGGCCCGGGCCCGGTTGGCCGCGGTCAGATGCCGGCTCTCTTCCGGCGAGAGTTCAATCTCGGTCGGTTCGCGTTCGGGTGGCTGACAATAGGCGCGGAAGTCGGGCATGGCGGTGGTCAGAGGTTGGCGGCGGCCAGCGACAGTGCCTGCCGGTAGGGCCGCGGGCAAGTTCGGGATGCAGATGGGCTGCCGCGCGCGCAAGGGCGGATGCCGGCCGGCACGGCACAAAAAAAGGGCGCTGCTCGCGCAGCGCCCTTGCCGACTTATCAAACTACAAACCAGATGGAAGAATCAGGAACACAGGCTCCTGATCTCTCTTGCATCAAGATAGACGCTCCGCGCCGCCGGGCGTTCAAATCCGGCCGGAGGAAAGTGCGTTTGGCGGAGTGAGGTGGGCGTTTCGCCGCGGAAATCAGCCTCGACGGCGCAGGCGCGGCGGGATCCCAGCGCCTGGGAGAATAGCGTTTACTTCAGTGTCCTCAGCCGTACCGTTTCGGCTTTTCGGCCCGCCCGGATGGCGGAATTGGCAGACGCGCGGGACTCAAAATCCCGTTCCCTCTAAAGGAGTGTCGGTTCGACCCCGACTCCGGGCACCAGC
>JBJKRV010000146.1:0-8474 GCA_046704465.1 Opitutaceae bacterium
CGGCCTGGTGGTCGCCCTGAGCATGTTCATCAACGTCCGGTGGGGCCTCGTGCTCGATCCGCGCGAACCGCGGGACACCCTCTACGCCACCGTGGTCCGGGAACTCGTCGCGCGCTTCGAGACCTTCTACGCGAGCTTCACCCGTGTGATCGGGGCGCAGATCACCATCTCCGCGATCAACACCACCCTCACCGCGATCTTCGTCCTCTGGAACGACTTTCCCTACGCCGGTGTGCTGATCGGGCTGACCTTTCTGTTCGGACTCGTGCCGATCATCGGCAACATCGCGAGCAACACGCTCATCGTTGGCGTCGGCTTCACCCTTTCGCCCGCCAAGGCGCTGCTGGCCCTCATCTTCCTCGTCGTGATCCACAAGCTGGAGTATTTCCTGAACAGCCGGATCATCGGCCGGCGGATCGACAACCCGATGTGGCTCACCCTGATCGCCCTCGTGCTGGGCGAAAAGCTGATGGGGATCCCGGGCCTCGTCCTCGCACCCGTGGTCCTGCACTACATCCGCGTGGAAACCTCCAGGCGCAAGCTGGTGGAACCCGCACCTCTGGCGGCCCGCTGAACCTGCGCCCCGGCGGCCGGACCCTTCAGGTTTCCGGGGCGTCGATCATTTCCAGGACGAGCAGGTTCCAATCCATGAACCCCTTGAAGCTCAGGGGGGCGCCCGTATCCGGGTGATAGTACTCGTTGAGCGAACCGTGCTCCGCCAGATCCCGTGCCAGGAGTCGCAGGGTCTTGTCGGCCAAGTCCCGCGCCTCTCGTTTGCACCCGTAGTTTTCCAGCCCCTTCCAGACCAGGTAATTCACGATGATCCAGACCGGTCCAAGCCAGTCGCTCGGATTGGAGCTGAAAACCAGGCGGTACATCTTCTCCAGAGACGAGAGCGACCGCACGCCCCAATCCGCGCGAAACCCCTGGTCAGCCAGGTAATTGGCTTCCACCAACTCGGCCGCCTGGCGCTTCGTCGCCAAGCCGCACCACAGGGGCAGGAAGCCGGTGAAAGTCTGGATCTTCAACGGCAGGCATTTCCACGACATGTCCATGCCGCGCTTGATCGAGGCGGGAATCAGCTCGGCGCGTCGGTCCACGCACTGCACGTCGACCGTGTAGAAGAACCGGTCGCGCGGATCCCAGCAATGCTCGAGCAAATCGGCCCCCAACTCCTGGGCCTGGCGCGTTAGGCGCTCCCGCTCGGCGCCCCGACCGAGGCGGCGGGCCAGCTCGGCCGAAGCCCGGAGGTCCTGATAATAGAGCGTGTTGAGCAGCAGGTTGGCGGAGGAGAAAAACGGCCGGCCGAAAGTCGTGGGATCGTTGTCGTTGCCGATCGCCACGTCGTCGCCCCAAACCAGCAGGCCCACCTGGCTCCGGTTGTTGCGGGTCCACGAATCATAGAACTTGAGCAGCCGGTCGAACTGCGGCGCCAGCCACCGGACGTCGCCGCTCTCGTCGGCGGCGATCAGGGCCAATTGCCCGAAGACCGGTTTGGCCTCGTTCTTGGGATTGGGCGTCGGTCCCGGCGCCACGCAGCCAAACGGATCCGGATCGGTCACGCTTACCATGATCGGGAGCCGCCCGTCCTCCGATTGGTGATCGAGGAAATTGCCCAGGCTGCCCTGGGCGTGTTCGCAGATCCGGCGGTGAAAATTCCGGTCGTCGGTCATGCGGGCGAACCGGAAGAGTCCCCGCGTGGTCCAGAGCGTGTCCCAGTCCCACAGGCTGGTGGAGTATTCCTTGCCCGGGAGGCTGGGTGCGATGCTGGGGTGCTTCAGAATCCCCTGCGGGGGCCGCAGCAGCTTCGGCGCTGTTTCGGCGAAATAGCCGAGCAGCCGGTCTTTCGCCGCCTTGCGGGCCGAGCTCGACAGCCGGAGACCGGTTGGCGGGGCCTTCTCCCCGGCCAACAGGCGGCGCGGCGCGACGGCGGAGGCTCCGGTCACCGCAAGGGCGGCCAGCATCTGGCGGCGGGAAAGCTCGTTCATGCCAAGATGGACAAGCTGTGCCTCCACCGGCCGCTGGCAAACCTAAGCGCGCCGGCGTCGGCGCCGCGTCCGCCGACGGACAACGTGGCCGGCTCAGTCGACGGCGCTTCCGATGTACGTCCGCCAGCCCCCGAATTCGGTGACTTCCTGCGCGGCCCCCACCGCCGCCGCCTCGCAGAGGAAACCCTGGACCTGGTCGCCATCCTCCAACGTCAGCGTCCCGATGCCCAGTGGGGCCGGAATGCCGGCGACGAAGCTGCCGTAGGCGGCAACCGGCAGTTCCCAGACCTCCACCTCGATCGCGCCGCCGCCGGCTGCCGCCCGCACCAATCCGGGCTTGGGCGGCTGCGTCCCCGGAAGCGCATACAGCCGATAGAACGGCGCCGTCAGCGTGGCCCGCACGAGGCGCGCGCCGCGCGACGTGAGCTGCCGGTTCAACGGCAGGCCGCTCAGGTGGGCTCCACACACCGCCACGCGCACCGTCGGACCGGCCGGCCGGAGCGCGGGCGGAGGCTCGGGTTCATCGAGAAACGTCGCGCCCAGGCGGAGGAGACGATCGTCGCAGAAGGCCGGCGCCGTCAGCGTCACCCCCCACGGCACCGCGTCGGGCAGAAACCCGGCCGGCAGGGCGAGGGCACACTGGTCGAGCAGATTCACGTGGTTGGTATAGTACCCCAGATTGCTGTTGAGCCGCACCGGATCGGCCTCCACCTCCGCCACCGTGTAGACTGTTCCGGCCGTCGGGGTAAGCAGCGCGTCGACCTCCGACCAAACCGCCTCCGTTTGCCGGCGCAGGTCCGCCAGGCGGTAGCTGGCCTCGAAGGCGGCCACCGCCGTCAGGGCGCGGCCGCCCTCGATGATCCGGCGCGTCACCGGATGAAGGGCCTCCGGCTGCGCCTCGAGGAACGCCCCGATGGCCGCGTAACGTTCGGCCACCCAGGGCCCTTCGTAGAGCAGGCGCGCGGCGGCGAAAAATGGGACAAAATCGACCTCCACCAACCGGGCGCCGCGCTGGCGCCAGCGATCGAGCGCCGCATCGAACAGGTTCCTCGCCGCCCGGTTGCCAAAGAACTCCCGTTGGTCGGCGCGCGGCACGCCGATGCGCGGCGGCCAGGGTTCCTCCACCAGCGGCGGCTTCGCCGGGCGGCTGAAAGCATCGGCGGGATCGAAGGCCGCCGCCGCCGCGAAGACTGCCGCGGCGTCCGCCACGGAGCGGGCGAAGATCGAGACGCAGTCCAGCGACCGGCAGGCCGGTACCACCCCGCGCGTACTCAGCAGGCCGCGGGTCGGTTTGAGGCCCACGAGGTTGTTGCATGCGGCCGGGACACGGCCCGATCCGGCCGTGTCGGTGCCGAGGGCGAAGCTGCACAGGCCGGCCGCCACGGCCACGGCCGAGCCGGAACTGGATCCACCCGGAATATAGGCGGCGTCGTGCGGGTTGACGGGAATCCCGTAGGGCGACCGCACGCCCACGAGCCCGGTGGCAAACTGGTCGAGGTTGGTCTTGCCCAGGGGAACCGCGCCGGCGTCGAGCAGGCGCTGCACCACGGGCGCCGTGACCGCCGGCGTGTACGCAAACGCCGGACACGCCGCGGTCGTGGGCAGTCCGGCGACGTCGATGTTGTCCTTGATCGCGAACGGCACGCCGGCCAGCGGGCCGGGCGCCGGTCCGCGAGCTGCGGCCTCCCGGGCGAGGCGCAGCACCTCGGCCCGGGGCAGCCGCGAGATCCACACCGGATCGCGGCCACGGGCATCGAGGCGGTCGCAGAGGGCGGAGAGGTCGGGACGTTCCATGTCAGGCGTCCGGCTTGAGAATCACCAGCGGTTCGCCGGCCTGCACCGGCCGCCCCTCCGCGCACGCCACCTCGGTGATTTCCCCGGCCTCGGTGGCGAAGACCGAAATCTCCATCTTCATCGACTCGAGCACCACGAGCGGCTGGTCGCGGGTAACCCGCTGCCCAATGCGCACGGGAATCTTCCACACATTGCCCGGCACATGGGCGGCGACCGCCTTGTGTCCGGGGGGCAGGGCCGGTCGGTCGGATGCGGCGCCGGCCGCCTCCGCCTCGGCCGAAAAATTGAGCTGGCCGGACACCTCCCAGCGATGGCGCTCCGCCTCGAACGCCTCCTGCTGGCGGCGCTTGAACGCCGCGATCGACGCGGCGTTTTCCCGCAGGAAGGCCTGGTAGTCGCGCAAATGGAATGAACCTTCCTCAACCCGCAGCTTGTAGCGCCCGCGGAGAAAATCGTCGCGCAGCCGCAGCAACTCCTTCGCGCCGACCGGATGAAAGCGAATCTGGTCGAAAAACCGCAGCAGCCACGGCTTGCCGTCCGTGAAATCCGCCGTCTGCCGCCAGCGGTTCCACATCTGCACCGTGCGGCCGATGAATTGGTATCCGCCCGGCCCCTCCATCCCGTAGACGCAGAGGTAGGCGCCGCCGATGCCGACCGCGTTTTCCGGCGTCCAGGTCCGGGCCGGATTGTATTTCGTCGTCACGAGGCGGTGCCGGGGATCGACCGGCGTCGCCACGGGCGCGCCCAGATAGACGTCGCCGAGCCCGAGCACGAGGTAGCTGGCCTCAAAGGCGATGCGCTTCACCTCTTCCACCGACTCGAGGCCGTTGATGCGGCGGATGAACTCGATGTTGCTCGGGCACCAGGGCGCGTCCTTGCGCACGGTCTGCATGTACTTGCGGATGGCCAGCAGGGTCGACTCATCCTCCCACGACAGCGGCAGGTGCACGGTCCGGGTCGGCACCTCCATGTCGTCGACGGCGGGCAGATGCGCCTCCGCATCGAGCAGCGTTTCCATCAACCGTTCCTGCGGGAGGACCCGGCTGTCGTAGTGGATCTGGAGCGACCGGATGCCGGGCGTGAGGTCGAGCAGGCCCGGGGTGTGGTTCTCCTCCAGCCACCGCATCAGGGCATGCACGCGGAAGCGCAGGCCAAGATCGAGCACCAGCGGTCCGTATTCGACCAGCAGGTATTTGTCGCCGGACCGGCGGTAGCAGACCGCCGGCCGGTCGTCGCGCTCCGCGGTGGAATGGAGGATGGCGGGGTCGGCGGATTCGTTCCACGAGGGACCGCGGCTGTCAGCGATTTGTCCTTGGTCCTTGGTGGCCGGTCCTTGGTAGCCGGTCGAAGTGTGCCGTCCAGCGGCAGAGGTCCGGGTGATTTTGGCGCCTGCCCCAATGACCAACGACGAATGGCCAATGACTCCCCGTCTCCTGCTCCGCAGCGTTTCAATCTCCGCATCCTGCTCGGCCTCGGCCTCGCGGGCCTCCCGCATCGTCACCGGCCGGAAGCTCACCTTGTCGCCCGGCTTGAGCTGGCCCGCCATCCAGAGGTCGGCGGCGATGATCGTGGCCGGACAGACGAAGCCCCCGAGACTCGGACCGTCCGGTCCGAGAATGATCGGCATGTCGCCGGTGAAGTCGATCGTGCCGACCGCGTAGGCGTTGTCGTGAATGTTCGACGGATGCAGCCCGGCCTCGCCGCCGTCGGTGCGGGCCCACCGGGGCTTGGGGCCGATCAGGCGCACCCCGGTGCGCGCGGAGTTGAAATGCACCTCGTAGGTGGCGGCGAACAGATCGGCGATGTCGTCCCGCGCAAAGAAGTCGGGCGCGCCGTGCGGGCCGTAAAGCACCCGGATCTCCCATTCGCGCCCGTAGACGGGAACCAGGCCGGCCGGCAGACGGCGGCTGGTCATGGATCTCCGGACCTCGGGTGTCGGATCCGCCGGCGTGCGACCAACTGCCAACTCCGAACTGCCAATTACATCCTCCCCGATCCGCAATACGTCGCCGGACCGCAGGGCGCGGCCGGCGTGGCCGCCGAAAAGACCCAGGGTGAATGTGGACTTGCTTCCCAGGTAGTCCGGCACGTCCAGACCGTCGCGGACTGCGAGGTAGGCCCGCATGCCCGCCCCCGTCGCCGTACCGAGACGAAGCGTCGCCCCCCGCTTGACGGGCACCGCACGCCAGAACGGCACCGGCCGGTCGTCAAGGCTGGCCGGCAAAGCCGCGCCGGTCAGGGCGATCTCCGTGTCCGCGTTGAAGCGCAGCACCGGGCCGGACAGCGTGATCTCCAGACCGGCCGCCGACGGGGGGTTGTCGAGGAGGCGGTTGCCCAGTCGGAAGGCCAGCGCATCCATCGGGCCGGACGGCGGCACACCCACGTCCCAATGCCCCAGCCGGCCTGGAAAATCCTGCACCGTCGTCTGCGTGCCACCCTCCAGCACGTCAATGGTCGCGGCCGCGTAGGGCAACTTCTCCAGAAAGCGCGTGGTGACGCGTCCGTCGCGAAAGCCGGGCGAGTCCACGATCTGCCGAAGATACGGCAGGTTGGTCTCCAGGCCGGACAACCGCGTGTCCCCCAGTGCCTGTCCCAAACGGACCAGGGCCTCGGTGCGATCGCGGCCACGCACAATCAGTTTGGCCAGCAACGGATCGTAGAACGGGCTTACCTCCGTGCCGCGCTCCACCCAGGTCTCCACCCGCGCGTTGCGGGGAAACACGGCTTCGGTCAGCACGCCGGCGGCGGGCTGGAAGTTCTTGCCCGGGTCCTCCGAGTATAATCGCACCTGGATCGACGCGCCGGCGGCGTGCCGTCGCCAGCCGGCCAGATCGAGTTCACCGGCCGCCTGCCGCACCATCCATTCCACGAGGTCGATGCCGGTGACCTCCTCGGTCACGCCGTGTTCGACCTGGAGCCGGGTGTTGACCTCAAGGAAATAGAACCGTCCGGCGGTGTCGTCGTAGACAAACTCCACCGTGCCCGCCGACTCGTAGCCGGCGGCGCGCCCGAGGCGCTCGGCGCCGGCCAGCAGCGCCGCGCGCACCTCCTCCGGCAGGTTCGGCGCGGGCGTCTCCTCGATCATCTTCTGGTGCCGGCGCTGGATGGAACATTCGCGCTCCCCGAGCGCGACGACGTGGCCGCGCCCGTCGCCGAAGATCTGCACCTCGATGTGCCGCGCGCGCTCGACGTATTTCTCCAGGTAGAGTCCGCCCTCCTTGAAATTGCTGCGGCTGAGGCGCTCGACCGTGGCGAACGCGCCCGGCAGGTCCGCCGCGCGGCGGATGAGCTGCATGCCGATTCCCCCGCCGCCCGCGGTGCTCTTGAGCATGACGGGATAGCCGATGCGCGCCGCCTCCCGCACCGCCTCCTCCGCCGACGCCAGCAGCGGCGTGCCGGGTAGAAGCGGCACGCCCTCGGCCTGCGCGATTTCGCGCGCCGTGTGCTTGAGGCCGAACCGGCGCATCTGGTCGGGCTTGGGGCCGATGAAAACCAGGCCCGCGGCGGCGCAGGCCTCGGCGAAGGCCGGATTTTCGCTGAGGAATCCGTAGCCCGGGTGAATCGCCTGCGCCCCGGTCGTCCGCGCCGCCTCCAGGATCTTCTCCACCGCGAGGTAACTCTGGCTCGCCGGAGCCGGGCCGAGCAGCACCGCCTCGTCGGCGGCATCGACATGCCGCGACCCGGCGTCGGCCTCCGAGTAGACCGCCACCGAGGCGAGGTTCATCCGGCGCAACGTGCGGATGATCCGGCAGGCGATGGCGCCGCGGTTGGCGATGAGGACTTTTGAAATCCGGGGCATGTGTCGGCCGTTACGCGTCCTGAGACACTTGTCCTTGGTCCTTGGAATTTTTCCTTCTGTCGATATTCCCTGAATTGTGCCGACGCTTAAGCTCGAGCAGCTGAGGGTCTACGTCCTGGCCGAACAACTGGCGGACCAGATCTGGAATCTCGTTCGATCGTGGGATCGGCTCGCGAAAGATACCGTGGGTATCCAGCTTGTGCGGGCGGCGGACAGTATCGGGGCCAATATTGCCGAAGGCTATGGTCGTGGCGCGTTCGCTGACAACCGGCGTTTTGTACGGATCGCCCGTGGCTCGTTGTACGAGGTGCGTCATTTCCTCCGCCGGGCCGACCGGCGGGCGCTGGTTCCTCCCACCGCAAAGAAACTTCTCCTTCCCCTGGTGAGTGAACTCGCGCCCACCCTCAACGGATACTTGCGCTCCATTGGTTCCGCGCGGCCCCCGGGGCGAACGCCAACCGACCCACCCCCCGCACCGGACCAATGACTCATGACCGATGACTGCCTCCCTGTGGCTCATGATCACCTGCCAACTACCTGCCCCCCCAGATCACCGCCTCGATCGGCGTCGGGTTGTAGGCATTGCAGGGGTTGTTGAGCTGCGGGCAGTTTGAGATCAGGCAGACGACGTCGCGCTCGGCGCGCATCTCGACGTAGCGGCCTGGGGCGGACACGCCGTCCTCGAACGTCAAACGTCCGTCCGGCGTCACGGGCACGTTCATGAAGAAGTTGATGTTGCAGGTGAGGTCGCGCTTGCCGGTGTCGGCGCTCCAGTCGTGGGCCGCGCAGATGAAGCTGTCGCGGCAGGCGTGCATGAATTCCTTCTCGAGCGCGTACCGCATCGTGTTGCTCTCGCGGGAACAGGCGCCGCCGAGGGTGTCGTGCCGCCCGCA
>JBJKRV010000147.1:0-2934 GCA_046704465.1 Opitutaceae bacterium
GGCGGCTCGGCCGACAGCTTGATCGCCCGCTTGGCGATGCTGCTGGCCTCGTCCCCCACCCGCTCGAGGTCGTGGCCCGCCTTCATCCCGACGATCACCAGGCGCAGGTCGCTGGCGATCGGCCCCCGGAGGCTGACGAAGCGCGCCCCCTCGTCGTCGATCTTCACCTCAAGCCGGTCCAACTCGTCGTCGGCCGCAATCACCTTCCGGGCCAGCACTGCATCCCCTTCCCCCAGGGCCTTCACCGCCTCGCGGGTCTGCCGGATCGCGGTCTCTCCCATCAGGATCAGGTGGGAGCGGAGCGTCTCCAACTCGGCGTCGAAGAAACGCTTCATCACGGGAAACTCGGGGGACTGCCCGTGACCGGTTTGCATGGGGAAGGCCGGCGGCGTCAGTTGAACCGCGCCGAGACGCCGACCTCCGTCCGGGGGTTCGAAGGGTTCATGATGACAGTCCGGGTATCGTCGAAATCGCACCGTTTGCCGAGGCAAAAAACGTCGTCCGGCCGGCCACCCGGATGCAGCGCAGGCGCCGCCGGCCTCCGGAGAAGATGTGGGCCGCCCGGCCGGGCCGGTCCTTCTTCCCGTCCCGCGACGCCGCCGGGAAGCTGGGAATCAGTCCGGCGGGCCCGGACGCGGATCGATCCGGTTCAACGGAGGGTCCGCCCGCGCGAAAGCAGACGGGCTCCCAGGTTCAGGAGCAGAATGATGCCCATCAGAACGATCGCGCCCGCCCACGCCTGGCGGTGCCAGTCGTCATAGGGGGAAATGGCGTAGGAGAAGATCTGCAGCGGCAGGGCGGAAATCGGCTGGCCCAGGCGGTGCGCCCAGAAATTGTTGCCCAGGGCGGTGAACAGCAGCGGCGCCGTCTCGCCGGCGATCCGCGCCATGGCCACGACAACGCCCGTGACGATGCCCTTGAGCGCGGTCCTGACCACGATGACCACGACGATCCGCCACCGCGCAATGCCCAGCGCGAGGCCCGCCTCGCGGTAGCTCTGGGGCACGAGCACCAGCACCTCCTCCGTCGTGCGCATCACCAGGGGCACCATCATCAGGCCGAGCGCCGCCCCGCCGGCGTAGGCGGAGAAGGTCTTGAACGGAACCACCAGCAGCGCATAGACCACCATGCCCCAGACGATGGACGGCACGCCGTTGAGCACGTCGGCGAGGAACCGGATCCAGTGGTTGCCGCGCTCCGAGCCGAACTCCGCGAGGTAGATGCCGCCCATCACGCCGAAGGGAATGCCGAGCGCCCCGGCCATGCCCAGCAGGATCAGGGTGCCGACGATGGCGTTGGCCATGCCGCCGCCCGTCTCGCCGGTCGGCCGGGGCAGGTGCGTGAAGAAATGCCAGTCCAGCGCAGTCGCCCCCTCGCGGACGAGGTAGTAGAGCACCAGGAACAACGGCGCCATGACCGCGAGCGACGCGGCCAGCATCAGCCCGCTCATGATCCGGTTCTTCCACCGGCGCCAGGCCTGCTGGCGGGCGGAGGGAAGGCAGGCGGAAGCGTCCGGCTTCATCGGGTCAGGCGACCTTGCCGGAGGCGCCTCCGGTCATGGTGCGGAGCATCAACACCGCGAGGACATTGACGAACACGGTGACGCCGATGAGCACGAGACCCAGCTCAAACAGCGAACTCAGGTAGAGGTCGGTCGTCGCCTCGGTGAACTCGTTGGCAATCACGCTGGCCAGCGTGTAGCCGGGCGCAAAGAGGGAGGCGCTCACCTCCGGCCGGTTGCCGATGACCATGGTGACCGCCATGGTTTCGCCGAGGGCCCGGCCCAAACCCAGGACCGCGGCGCCGAAGATGCCGCGGCGGGCATAACTGAGGACGGCGATCCGGATCACCTCCCAGTGCGTCGCCCCCAGCGCGTAGGCGGCCTCGCGCTGGAGGTCGGGCACCGAGCGCAGGATCTCGCGCGAGACGGACGTGACGATGGGCAGGATCATGATCGCGATGATGATGCCGCCGGTGAGCATGCCCACGCCGTAGATCGGACCCCGGAAGAACGGCAAAAAGCCCAGCCATTCCCGCAGCCACGGGTACACGTCGGCGCGCACAAAGGGCACGAGCACGAAGATGCCCCACAGGCCGAAGATGACGCTCGGCACGGCGGCCAGCATCTCGATGGTGATGATGACCGGCTGGCGCAACTTCGGCGGCGCCAGCTCGGTGAGGTAAAGGGCGGTCGCCACGCCCAGCGGCACGGCCAGGATGAGCGCGATCAGCGACGAAACGAGCGTGCCGTAGATGAAGGGCCAGGCGCCGAACTCGCCCGCCACCGGATCCCACGTCGAACTGCCGAGGAACCGCCAGCCGAACTTCGGGATCGAGAGCCGGGCGCCGCAGTAGAGCTCCCAGCCCACCAGGGCGATCATGGCGGCGATGGAAAGGGCGGCGAGCAGGGCCACCCAGCGGAACGTGGCGTCCGGCCAGCGCATCACGGCCGGGTAGGCGGGCCGGTCGTTTTCAGACGAAACAGGTGTCGTCATGGTGGCGAGGAGGCGGAGGACGAACCGGGAGGCGCGTCCTCCGCCATCCATCTTGCGGCCAGGCAGGCGGACGGTTTCCGAAGGTCAGTAAGTGATTTCCGAAATCCGCCGGAGCACGCGGTCCTGCACGTTGGCCGGCAGCGGCGCATAGCGCAGGTCCGCCGCCATCTTTTCGCCGTCCGTGTAGGCCCAGCGGAGGAATTCCACCAGTTTTCGGCCTTTGACCGCGTCGTGCTGGTGGGCGTAGACGAGCAGCCACGTGGCGCCGGCGATCGGATACGCGTCGGCTCCGGGGGGATTCACCATCGAGAACCGGAAATCGTCCGGGATCTTGGCGGTGGCGAGCGCCGCCGTGACCGATTCGATCGATGGCGTGACGTAGTTCCCGGAGGAGTTCTTCATGTCGGCGTAGGGCAGCTGGTTCTCGATCGCGTAGGCC
>JBJKRV010000148.1:0-4018 GCA_046704465.1 Opitutaceae bacterium
CGGGCGGCCCGCTCGCAATTCGCCATGGCCCGGCGATCTTGAAATCAGGCGTCGCGCCGCCGGGCAGCGAAGATCCCTGCCGGCTGGCTCTGACTTCGGCGAACCCGGGGTCGGGCTTGCGACGCTCGATTCTCGATAGCAGGATGCTGCGAGCGCCGGCCCCGGGCCGCCGGCCTCGCGCGCAAGAAACCGGCCCTACCGCCGTCCGCCGAAACCCTGCGGGTGGGTGGAGTGCCATTTCCAGGCCGTCGCGACGATGGACTCGACGTCCGGGAATTTCACCTTCGAGCCGAGCTCGCGCTGGGCGAGGGTCGAGTCGGCGTACAGGGCCGGAGGGTCGCCGGCGCGGCGCGGCGCCTCGACCACCGGCACCGGACGGCCCGACACGCGCTCGACGGTGCGGATGACCTCGCGGTTGGAGAACGGACGGCCGGTGCCCAGGTTGTAGAAGAGTCCGGTGCCCGGCGTGGCGAGCCGGTCGAACGCGGCGATGTGCGCCCGGCTGAGATCGTCCACATGGACATAATCGCGCAGGCAGGTGCCGTCCGGAGTGGGGTAGTCGGTGCCGAACAACTGCAGGTGCGGCCGCCGTCCGAGCGCCACGTCGATCGCGAGCGGAATCAGGTGCGTCTCCGGGTCGTGATCCTCGCCGATCGAGCCGTCCTCGGCCGCGCCGGCGGCATTGAAATTGCGGAAGGCCGCGAAACTCAGGCCCTCGGCGCGGGCCAGCGCCTTGAGCGCGTTCTCCACATCCAGCTTCGTCTGTCCGTAGGGATTGATGGGCCGCTGGGGCATCGTCTCCACCAGGGGCAGCGTCTCGGGGACGCCGTAGGTCGCGCAGGTCGAGGAGAACACGAACTTCTTCACGCCGGTGTCGAGCATGGCCTTGAGCAGGTGCAGCGTCGCCACCACGTTGTTGAAGTAGTACTTGAGGGGGGCCTGCACCGATTCGCCGACGTAGCAGAAGGCGGCGAAGTGCATGACAAGATCGATCTTCTCCGTTCCCAGGATGGCGCGGACGGCCGCTTCGTCGCCCAGGCTCGTGTCATAAAACGGCACCGTCGGCTCCAGCGCCCGCCGGTGACCGAAGACCAGGTTGTCGACGACGACCGGCCGGTGACCCGCCGCGCTCAGTAGGCGCACGCAGTGACTGCCAATATAGCCGGCCCCGCCGGCAACGAGTACGTTCATATCGCTCAAGCTGTAAGGGCTTTCTTCGTCAGATGGCCAGCCCGGATGTTCCCCGTGGCCGGAAGGTTCCGCTCCGGCCGGCAAAACGCACTTGCGCAACAGATACCGCGGGCTTGGAGTCTCACCCTGATTCGAATGAAGCAGTCCCGCATCGTCATTACCGGCCTGGGCCTCATTTCCCCCAACGGCAACACGCTGGCGGAGTTCCGCGAGAACCTCCTCACGGGCGTCTCCGGCGTCGAGCTGACGGAGGTCCGCTACATGGGTCCGCTGCCGGCCGGGGTCTGCCAGTTCGACCCGCTCAAGTACCAAAAGAAAAAGGACGTCCGCATCGGCACCCGGGCGGGAAGCATCAGCATCTATTGCGCCCGCGAGGCGCTGGCGGACAGCGGCCTGAACTGGGAAACGTTCGACAAGGCGCGCGCGGGCATCTACGTCGGCATCACCGAGCACGGCAACGTCGAGACGGAGCACGAGATCTACAACATCTCGCTCTTCAAGCACGACACCCGGTTCTGGACCCATCATCACAACCCGCGGACGGTCGCGAACAATCCTGCGGGTGAGGTGTCGCTGAATCTCGGCATCACCGGACCGGCCTATACGCTGGGGGCGGCCTGCGCCGCCGGCAACCTGGGCCTGATCCACGCCGCGCAGATGCTGCGGCTCGGCGAGGTCGACGTCGCATTTGCCGGGGGCGTGAGCGAGAGCGTGCAGACGTTTGGGATCTTCGCCGCCTTCCGCAGCCAGGGCGCGCTCGCCTCGCACCCGGATCCGACCAAGGCCAGCCGGCCCTTCGACAAGAAGCGCAACGGCATCGTGGTCAGCGAAGGCGGGTGCATCTACATCCTCGAGCGCCTCGAGGACGCCCGCGCCCGCGGGGCACGAATCTACGGCGAGATCGGCGGTTACTGCGTCAACTCGGACGCGACCGACTACGTGCTGCCCAACTCCGTGCGCCAGGCGGAGTGCATCCGCCGCGCCATCGCCAACGCCGGCCTCACTCCCGCCGACATCGACCTCGTCAACACCCATGCCACGGCGACGCCCCAGGGCGACATCCAGGAGAGCCAGGCCATCAACGCGGTCTTTGGGGACTGCCCCGACGTGAACATCAACAACACGAAGAGTTTCATCGGCCACGCCATGGGGGCCGCCGGCGCGCTTGAACTGGCGGGCAACCTGCCATCGTTCGACGACCTGGTCGTGCACCCGACGATCAACGTGGACGAACTCGACCCGCAGTGCGTCATGCCCGGGCTCGTGATCAACGAGCCGAAAAAGGCAAAACGGGTTGACGCCATTCTGAACAACTCGTTTGGTATGCTCGGAATCAACTCCACACTTATCATCCTCCGCGCCCGCGACTGAGCGGACTCATCCATGACGAAAGACGAATGCAAGCAGCTGGTCATCAAAATCATCGGCGACATCGCGCCGGATGAGGACCTTACGCATCTGAAGCCCGACGTCCGCCTCCGCGACCAGCTCCAGCTCGATTCGATGGACTTTCTCGACATTGTGATGGAGCTGCGCAAACGCCACGGCATCGAGGTGCCGGAAGCCGACTACGGCCAGCTGGCCTCCCTCGACAGTTGCGCCGACTATCTGACCCCGAAGTTCAACGCGGTGGCGGCCAAGTCCTGACCGGCGGGAAGCTGCCGCGGTCCAGCCCGGCCGGGAAATCTCCCGGCCGTTTTTTTTCCAGCCGGCCCTGTTCCCGCCCATCGTCCGTGTGACCCCAGCCTCCCACTACGACGTCGCGATCATTGGCGCCGGCATGTCCGGCCTGGCGGCGGGCATCCGCCTGGCGCATTTCGGGCGCAAGGTCTGCATCTTCGAGCGCCACTCGACACCCGGCGGCCTGAACAGCTTCTACAGCCTTGGCGGTCGCAAATACGACGTCGGGCTCCACGCGATGACCAACTTCGTGCCGCCCGGCGCCCGCGGCACGCCGCTCGGCCGCCTGCTCCGGCAGTTGCGCATCGATCGCGACGAGCTCGACCTCTGCCCCCAACGCCAGTCGCGCGTCGTCTTCGGCCCTGGGGGCGGGGGTGCGCTCCGGTTCACCAACGACCCGGCCGTGCTGGAGGCGGAGATCGCGCGGGCGTTTCCCCGGCAGCTCGACGGCTACCGGCGCCTGGTTGCGGCGCTCGCGCCCTATGAGGATGCCTCGACGCCGGCGCCCTTCCGGTCGGCGCGGGAGGTCATGCGCCGGCACGTTTCCGATCCGGTGCTGGAGGACCTGCTGCTTTGCCCGCTGATGTACTACGGCAGCGCGCGCGAGCACGACATGGACTTCGTGCAGTTCAGCGTGATGTTCCGGTCGATTTACCTGGAGGGGCTGGCGCGGCCGCTCGAAGGCATCCGTCGGGTGATCCGGGTGTTGCTGGACAAATACCGCGCGGCCGGAGGCGGGCGGCGGATGAACTGCGGCGTCGCGCGGATCCACGTCCGCGACGGTCGCGCGGCGGCGCTGCAGCTCGACGACGGCAGCGAGATCACCGCCGCCCACGTGATCTCCTCAGCCGGGGCCGCCGAGTCGCTCCGGCTGTGCGGGGAGGGCGCCACGGCGCCGGCAACCCAGGGTGCGCCAGCGGACGACGGCGCGCGCCGCCTGTCGTTCGTGGAGACCATCCGCATCCTGCGCGAGCCGCCCCGCGCGCTCGGGTGGGAAGCCGACACGATTGTGTTTTTCAACGAGGGGGAACGATTCCACTACGCGCGGCCGGACGACCAGGTCGATCTGCGCTGCGGCGTGATCTGCCTGCCGAACAACTTCGACTTCGGTGGGCGCGAACTGGCGGAGGGCCAGGTGCGCGTCACC
>JBJKRV010000149.1:0-2861 GCA_046704465.1 Opitutaceae bacterium
TCTTCACGGTGGTGCGCTCGGTGCTGCTGAAGCCGTTGCCGTTTCGCGATTCGGGCCGGCTGATCACCCTGGTCAACAGCTACCCGAAGGCCGGCGTCGACCGGGCCGGAGCCTCCATCCCGAACTATTACGACCGGCGCGGAAAGCTGGCGGCGGTCGAGGACATCGCCGAGGTGCGGTCCGGGAGCGTGATCGTGGGCGAAAAGGGCTCGCCGGAGCGGGTGCGGGTCGACCAGGTGATGCCCTCCTTCTTCAAGGTGCTCGAGGTGCAGCCGCAGCTCGGGCGGTTCTTCACCGAGAAGGAGAACGAGTACGGGCACAGCGACGTCGTGGTGCTGACCAACGGATTCTGGCGCGAGCGGTTCAACGGCGACCCGGGCGCGATCGGCCGGACGATCCGGATCAACGATGTTCCGACGACGATCATCGGCGTGCTGCCGCGCGGTTTCCGCTACCTGTCCGACCGGGCCCGGCTGTGGCTGCCCTTGCCCTCGTCCGAGCAGGACCGGGCGCCGCAGTCGCGTCACAGCAACAACGAGAGCATGATCGGGCGGCTCAAACCCGGGGCGACGCTGGCGGAGGCGCAGGCGCAGATGAACGCGCTCAACCTCGAACTGGCGAAGACGGATCCCTACGCCAAGGTGGTGGCGGAGGCGGGATTCCACACCCTGGTCCTCGGGCTTCACGCCGACCACGTCGCGCAGGTCCGCCCGACGCTCGTCCTGCTGCAGGCGGGCGTGCTCTTCCTCTTGTTGATCGGGATCGTCAATCTCGTGAACCTGCTGGTCGTCCGGGCCACGGCGCGGAGCCGGGAGCTGGCGATCCGCCAGGTATTGGGCGCCACCGGCGGCCGGGTGGCCGCCCAGTTGCTGACCGAGACGATGCTGCTGGCGCTGACGGGCGGGCTGCTGGGCCTGGGCGTGGGGGCCGCCGGGGTGCGGGCCCTCAGCCTCCTGGGGGCGGACCAGCTGCCGCTCGGGGCCAGCATTGGGTTCGATGTTCCGGTGGCGGTCGCGGCCCTGGCCGGCGCCATTGCGGTCGGGCTGCTGCTCGCCGCGCCCGTGATCTGGTGCAACCGGCACCGCAATCTCGCGCCCGTGCTGAACACCGAATCGCGCGGCGGCACGACCACGCGCGCCACCCATCGCCTGCGGCACGGCCTCATCGCCGCCCAGATCGCGCTGGCCTTCATGCTGCTGTCCGGGGCCGGGCTGCTCGGTTTGAGCTTCTCGCGGGTGCTCGCGGTCGCGCCGGGCTTTGAGGAAACGCACCTGCTGACCGGCCACCTCGCGCTTCCCTGGACCAACTACCGCAAGAGCCAGGGTCGATACCAGTTTGTGACGCGCCTGCTGGCGGAGCTGCGGGGCCTGCCCGGGGTGAAGTCGGCCGCCCTTTCCACCGGCGTGCCGTTCACCAACGACATCAGCGACAACGCCACCTGGGTCGAGGGCTACACGCCTCCGGCCGGCGAGTCGATCCAGGCCCACTACACCTCGTGGGTGTCGGGCGACTATTTCAAGACGATGGGCATTCCGCTGCGCGAGGGGCGGTTTCTCACCGATGCCGACGGACGATCCCAGGAATGGGTGTGCGTGGTGGACGCCGATTTCGCCCGCCGCTACTGGCCCGCCGGGGGGGCGGTGGGACACCGGGTGGACAGCGGCCCGCCCGAGAACAAGTACACCCACCGGTACACCATCGTCGGCGTCGTCGGCGACGTGAAACAGAACAACCTGGCGGACCAGGCGGCGAAAGGCGCCATCTATTATCCGATCAGGAATGACGACGCCCAGCTCTCAATGTATGCGGTGCTCCGCACCCTCCAGGCGCCGCAGGCGGCCGCCCCGGCGATGCGGCAGGCGGTGCTGCGCGTCGATCCGCAGGTGCCGATGGACGGAGTCCGCACCATGGCCGCCCGGGTGGACGACAGCCTGGCCGCCCGCCGTTCTCCGATGATGCTCGCGGGCATCTTCGCGGCGGTGGCTCTGATTCTGGCGGCGCTCGGAATTTACGGCGTGCTGGCCTACGCCGTTGCCCAACGGCGCCGCGAGATTGGCGTCCGCATGGCGCTCGGCGCCGTGCCGGAGCGGATCCTGCGGCAGTTTCTCGGACTCGGCATCCGGTTGCTCGCGGTGGGCGTGGTGCTGGGCCTGGTGGGCGCCCTGTTCATGGGCCGGGCGATGAGCGGATTGCTCTTCGGGGTGTCGCCGGCGAACGTGACCGTGCTGGCGGGGACCGGCGCCGTGCTCGGACTGATCACGGTGCTCGCCAGCCTGCTGCCGTCGCGTCGGGCGGCGCGGGTCGACCCCATGGTGGCGTTGCGGTCGGACTGAGCGCAGCGGCCGGATGTGTCCGGCCGCGTCAGCGCGGCTGCTGGAGGATCTCCCCCACCCAGCGGCGGTGGGGGCCGGAGAGCGCGGCCCGATCCAGCTCATGCAGCGGCACCCAGTGCAATTCCTGTCGCGAAGCCAGGCGCCGGCGCTGGAGCGCCGAGAGCGCCACGGCGTGGATGGTCTCGATGATCCGATGATTCGCGATCCCACGGGTCTTGCGCGCCAGCGCGGGCCCCGGCCGGACGGCGCCGCCGTCCAGCCCGAGGTCGCTGACGGCCGGCAATTCGAAGAGGCCGGCGAGGCGGCGCGCTCCGTCCGGGGCGCGGTGCAGGAGCAGCCGGCCGGCGTGTTCACTCCAGGCCCGGATCACCAGGCGGGTTTCGGTTTTTTTGGCGGCGAGGCGGGGGAAAAGCTCCGGGGAACCCAGCCGCGCGGCCGAGCAGAACCGGCGCACCGGACAGGCGCCGCAGTCCGGATTCTGCCGGCGGCAGACCAGCGCGCCCAGCTCCATCATGGCCTGGTTGTGGG
>JBJKRV010000150.1:0-12057 GCA_046704465.1 Opitutaceae bacterium
GCCTCGTAAACATCTTGATCCAAAGTAATTGTGGTCCTCAACAAGGTGATATACGATACGATGATACGCTGATGTCAATACATCACAGCATCAACATCTGTCACCCTTTATCTACTCGCGTTGATCGACTGTAGGCCGGCCCTCCGCCTCAGACCGCTGCAACGATCGGAATTTCCTGCCCGGCCAGGTCTCCCACCCTTGGGCGGTGGCAAACTGCCAACGCCATTTGTCCTCCAATCCCACCGGTCCTAATCTCTGCCATGCATCGTCGTCACTCCACGCCTTCCATTTTCGCCGCGCTGGCCGCCGCCTTTCTGACGCTCCCGGTCTGCGGCCGCGCCGCCAACCCCTCCGCCATGAAAACTTCCGCCCCGACTACCGGTGCCGCCTGTGCAGTGGACGGCCCGAAATCCGCCTGTGGCCTGCCCTCCCACGTCGTAATCGACATGAGCAAGGCCCGAGTCCATCACACCGCCGCCGAGTGGCACCGGCTGCTCACGCCCGAGCAGTATTACGTGACCCGCGAACAGGGCACCGAGCCGCCCTTTCACAACGCCTACTGGAACTTCCACGGCGACGGCGTCTATTTCTCCGTGTGCAGTGATACGCCGCTTTTCGACAGCCGCGACAAGTTCAACAGCGGCACCGGCTGGCCGAGCTTCACCAAGCCCATCGATCCGCATTTCATCGGCGAGGAAACCGACACCAGTTACGGCATGGATCGCACCGAGGTCCACTGCTCGGTCGACGGTGCCCACCTCGGCCATGTCTTTCACGACGGCCCGCCGCCGACGGGCCTGCGCTACTGCATCGACTCGGCCGCCCTGCGCTTCGTGCCGCGCAAGGCCTACGAGGCGTGGCTGAAGCGGCATAGCGACGAGACCGTGGCGCAGCAGGCGAAGCCCGCACCGGCGCCCGCCGGTTGAACGCGTCGCCGGTTGACGTAGGGCCGGCCTTGCCCAAGGTTGGGCCCGTGCCCGACGTCGCCGTCACCTATTACATCGAGATCTTCTCGTCCTGGTGCCACTGGGCCGAACCGGCGTGGACCGAACTGAAGGCGCGCTATGCCGGCCGCGTGAGCTTCGATTGGAAGGTGGCCCTCATGGACCCCGGGGCGTTCCCCGCGTCGCGCGGCCAATGCGACTGGTTCTACCGCCGGAGCGGAACGGTCATGCGCTCCGCCTATATGCTCGACTCGGGCTGGTTCGAACCGGGCCGGCCGGAGAACTATGTCGCGGCCAACCTCGTGGCGGAGGCCGGCCGCGACTTCGGATTTTCGGATGACCGCCTGCGGCTCGCGCTCAGCGAGGCGGCGATGCGCCGTGGCCGGAGCCTGGGCCGGATCGAGGAGGCGGTGGCCGCCGCCGTGGAGGCCACCGGCCTGAAGCCGGCGGAACTTCGGGCCCGGGCCGAATCGGCCGAGGTGCGCGCGCGCGTGGCCGCCTCCACCGCGGAGTTCAAGGCGCACCAGATCAACCAGCGCCCGGCCTTTGTGCTGACCGATGCGATTGGCGACAAGGCGGTGTTCTCCGGGCTGGTCCGCCTGGATCCGTTGGTGGCCGCGGTCGAAGCGATGCTGGCCGATTGCGCGGCCTATGCGTCGTTCGCCGCCCATTTTGGCCGTCCGCCCGCCTGAATAACCGGATCGGACCGCGCCGTTCCGCGCGCGGGGAACGCACCATGGCCAAACCTCCCAGCATCAACCTCGGGCCGTACGCCGACCGCCTGCAGGCCCTGCGCAGCCGCATTCGCAAGACGGCGCATGTGCTGCGCCTGCCGAACTGGTTTCCGCATGCGCCGCTGGCGCTCGCCCTGGCCGGCGGCGGCATGGCGCTGCTGATGACCGCCTCCTAGCAGGGCGTGGCCATTGTGGTCTCGAGCGACATCGTTCATTCCACCGTCGCGACGCTGCACGGCGGCACCCTGGTGGTGCCGCGGACCCTGCTCGGGGTGGCCATGATCACGATGTCGATCGGCCTGCTCCTGCGTTCGCGGTTCTCGTGGGTGGTCTCGCTGCTGCTCACCGCCGCCACCCTGCTCGTTGCCGTCGAACTTCGCCACACCTCGGGCCCGCTGCTCGTCTATTACAACGCGCTGTTGCTGATCGTCCTGGTGCTGGCGCGCAAGACCTTCGACCGCAGCAGCGTCGCCGCCGGCACCCTCTACGCGATCATGAGCGGCCTCATGCTGCTGCTCTACTCCGTGTTCGGCGCGTTTTATCTCGGGGCGCAGTTCAATCCCCCCATTCGCGATCTCACGACCGCGCTCTACTACGCGATCGTGACCATGTCGACCGTGGGCTACGGCGACATCACGCCCCACACGACGAACGCGCGCCTGTTCACCCTCTCCATCATCATCCTCGGCATCACGGTCTTCGCCACGTCGATCAGCGCCATCATCGGTCCGATCGTGGGCGGAAGCCTGCAGCGCATTCTCAACCGAAAGGAAAAGCGGATGAAACGCAAAGACCACTTCATCATCGCCGGGCAGACGGCGCTGGCGCACAACACCTACCAGGAACTCCGGCGGCGGGGGCAGCCGGTGACGCTGATCTTCGTGAACCAGCCCGCCGGCAACGATTTCACGGACGCGGATGTGATCATCGGCGATCCGACCAACCTGGACGTGCTGCGGCGCGCGGGCGCCGAGGAGGCCCGGGCGGTGCTGGCCATGCGCGACGATGACTCGGAGAACGCCTTCATCATCCTCGCGGTCAAGGAACTGGAAACCAAGGCGAAGACGGTCGCCGCGGTCAACGACAGCAAACACGTCGGACGCGTGAAGCGCGTGCATCCCGACATCATCATCGCGCCCCAGGTGCTCGGCGGAGAACTCGTGGCCATGGCGCTGAGCGGCGAGTCCATCAACCCCGATGCGATGATGTCGCGCTTCCTGAACTTCGAGACGCCCAAGTGAGGCGAGGGCCGCAGCCACCAGGCGGCGTCCGGCGGGGCGTCGCCACGCGGTGCGCCCGGCGGAGGGATCGCTTCTCCTCCTTGCCACCCGGCACCAAGTCGATTTTCATTTGCCGCGGCGCACCCTCCCATGAAGAAGGTCCTCATTGCTATTGCCTGTGTCATCGCCGCGGTGGCGGTGGTCGGTTTCGTGTTCAGTTTCTTTCTCGGATCCATCGTGCGGGCCGGCGTCAACCATTACGGCCCCACCATCACCAAGACGATGGTCGAGCTGGCGGGTGCGAAGATTTCGCCGCTGACGGGCCACGGTTCCATCAGCGGCCTTCTGATCGACAATCCGGCCGGGTGGACTCCGGGGAAGGCGATCTACCTTGGTCAGGCCAAGATCTCGATCCGGCCTTGGTCGCTGCTCGGGGGGCATGTCGTGATCAACGACATCCTGATCGACAGGCCCCAATTCGTCTACGAGACGAAGATCTTCAGCAGCAATCTCAAGGACCTGTTGAAAAACATCGAGGACTCGACCGGCGGGGGCAGCTCCTCGGCCGCGAATCCCACCACCAAGTCCGGCCGACCCATCAAGTTTGAGGTGCGCCGATTTCGACTGGAGCACGGCACCGTGACGATCGGGGTCGGAGCGACCGCGGTCACCGTGCCGCTGCCGCCGCTGACGCTGACGGATCTTGGCACCAGGGAAGGTGGCATCACCGCCAACCAGCTCGCGGAAGCGATCATGAGACACGTGCTCAACCACGTGCTGCTGACCGCCGCCAGCGCCGTCGAAAACGTGGGGAAATCGTCCGGTTCGGCAGCCACCGACGCCACCGCCAATGCCGCCAAGAAGGCGATCGAGGGGATTCGCAGCCTCTTTGGCGGCAAAAAGTAGGCGGAGCCCGGCTGTCTAGGAGCCGCCCAATTGCTTGGCGAGCGCCGCCTCCAGGGCGGGTCCCCTCAGGTCCCGGGCAATAATCGTGCCGTTCCCGTCGAGCAGAAACGTGCTCGGAATGGAGTCGATGCCGTATTTGAGGGCCAGCTTGTTGTTCCAGCCCTTGCCGTCGTAAAACTGCGCCCACGTCATTCCGTGTTCCTTCATGAAGCCGGTCAGCTTCCCTTTGTCCTCGTCCAGGCTGATGCCGACAATGTCAAAGCCCTTGCCGTGGTATTTCTTGTAGGCGGCAATGACGTTGGGCAGTTCGTGGACGCAGGGGCCGCACCACGTGGCCCAGAAATCCACCAGCACCACCTTGCCCTTGTAGGCGGCGAGCGAAAGCGGTTTGCCGGCCAGGTCCGTCTCCTCGAACCCGGGGAACTTGGCCCCCACCGGCAGCGCCGCCTGGATCTTGGCGTCATCCACCTGCCGCTGCAGGGCCGACAGAAGCTGATCGGCCTGTTTGCCGGGGACCGTGTCCGGATAGTCGGCCTTCAGCTGCCGGATCAGGTCCGCCCCTTTGACCGGGTCATTGAGGACCTCCACGTAGAGCATCGCCTTCATGAACAGGATCTGCGCCACGGCATCGGTCTTCTCGCCCTTGTGCTCGGCCAGCAGGGTGTCGAACTGCTTCAGTTCGGGCGCGAGGTCAGCCGCGGTATTTTGCCCGTTGCGGACCTTGGCATTGATCTGGCCGATGAGCTGTTGCAGCTCCTGATGGGCATCATTTGGAGCGGCGGCCCCATCGGCCGCCCGCAGCGGCGCGCTCAGGAGCAAGGTGGATGCAGTCAACACCGCCAAAAGGAATCGAGTTTTCATGTTAGTGAGGGGTCGCGATGGAACCGGAAGGCACCGGTACGCCCATCGAGGCAAGTCCCCGTCTCCAGGGCAATGCATTAATGCCCCGCCGTCGGACCGTCCCCATTTCGGATCATCGCGCCGCGTGGTACGCTTGCCGGGCTCAGCCCCGGGCGCTAGCTTGCCGTCGGAGTGAACCCCAAGTGGCACCTTTCCCACGCGCGCGGCTATCTCGGCCTTGGGATGGTCGAGGAGGCGGCGGACGAGTTGGACCAGTTGCCCGCCGCGGTCGCGCGTTCGACCGAGGCGCTGGCGTTGCGCGCCCTGATCCTGCAGGAGCGGGAGCAATGGACGGAGCTGATCGAAACCGCCCGCCTGCTCGTGCTGCGCCAGCCGCGCGAGGCGGGCTGGTGGATCACCTGGGCCTACGCGACCCGGCGGGGGCGCTCGCTGGACGCGGCCGAGGCGATTCTGTTGCGGGCCGAACGCTCCCACCCCGACGAACCCACCCTCCAGTTCAATCTCGGCTGTTACGCCTGCCTCCGCGGAGACCTCGCCGAGGCGCGGCGCCGGGTCGACCGGGCGATCGCGCTCGACGCGGGATTCCGGGCGCTGGCGGACTCCGATCCCGACCTCGCGTCGCTGCCCCAGGCGGGATCGCACGGCGCGCCCGACTCCGCCGGGGAGACGCTGTGACGTGTCCGCCGCGCCGGCTCAGCCGGCCGCGACCTTCGGCAGTTGTTTCAACGCCTCCGCGATCTTCTCCTCTGGGTGCTCGTAGTCCAGCAGCTTGCCGGCGAGGAAATCGTCGTAGGCCGACATGTCGACATGGCCGTGTCCGCTGTAGTTGAAGACAATGCACCGGCCGTCGTTCCTGGCCGCCTCGTCGATGGCCGCGCGGATCGCATGCGCCGTCTCGGGCGCCGGCACGAAGCCCTCCGTGCGCGCAAACAGGACGGCGCTTTCAAAGACCGCGTTCTGTGCATAGGCGCGGGATTCGATGTGGCCGTGCTTGGCCAGGTGGGCCACAATGGGGGCGGTGCCGTGGTAGCGAAGTCCGCCGGCGTGAATGCCCCCCGGGACAAAGCGGTGCCCCAGGGTGTACATCTTCACCAGCGGCGTGAGCCGCTCCGTGTCGCCGAAGTCGTAGGCGTAGATTCCCTTGGTCAGCGACGGACAGGCCGTCGGCTCCACCGCGATGATGCGCAGCGCCGGGTTGGCGAGCTTGTCGGGCATGAACGGCAGCGTGAAGCCGCCAAAATTGCTGCCGCCGCCGACGCACCCGATCAGCACGTCGGGCTTTTCGCCGATGAGCTCGAGCTGCCGTTTCGTCTCCAGGCCGATCACCGTTTGATGGGTGAGCACGTGGTTGAGCACGCTGCCGAGCGAATAGTTGGCGTCGGCGTGGGTGGCGGCATCCTCGACCGCCTCGGAGATGGCGATGCCCAGGCTGCCCGGCGACTCCGCGTCGCCCGCCAGCACCGCCTGGCCCGCCTTGGTGTGCCGCGAAGGCGAGGGATGGACCTTGGCGCCCCAAACATGCATGAGCGAACGGCGATACGGTTTTTGGTGATAGCTCGATTTCACCATATAGACCGTGCATTCGAGGCCGAAGACCTGGCAGGCAAAGGCCAGGGCCGACCCCCACTGGCCCGCGCCGGTTTCGGTGGTGAGGCGACGGACGCCCGCCTGTTGATTGTAATAGGCCTGGGCCAGGGCCGTGTTCAGCTTGTGACTGCCGGCCGGGCTCACGCTCTCGTTCTTGAAATAGATCCGGCACGAAGTCTTGAGCGCACGCTCGAGGTGAACGGCGCGAACCAGGGGTGTCGGCCGCCAGATCCGATAGAGATCATGAACCGCCGCCGGGACGGGGATCCAACGCTCGCCGCTCACCTCCTGCTCGATGAGCGCCGCGGGAAAGAGCGGCGCCAGGTCGTCCGGAGTCAACGGCTGGCCGGTGCCGGGATGAAGCGGCGGCGGGAGGGCCTGGGGCAAATCGGCGAGGACGTTGTACCAGGCCTCCGGAATTTCGTTGAGGGGTAGATTGACGCGTTCCGTGTCCATTGTTCGACGCCAATCGCTAAGGGCGCCGCGCCCGGGAGGCCACCCCATTTTCCAGCGCCGGAACACGCTTCAAGATACGAGAACAGGCCGGGCCGCGCGCGAAGCGCGCGCGAGCCACGGGCGACCCCATCCGCCGCTACTCGCTGCTTTCGCGCATCCGAATCGCACTTCCAGTCGCGGTGCTGCCGGAATGAATTTCCAGTACCAAAAAAGGCGAGCTAATGCTGGATAAGGGTTGAAACGCCAATGTCGCGCGTCATAGTCATTGACGAATTGGTCCTGCTTCCACTTCGCGGCTCCCCGACTCGGTTGTTAAAACGGATGGCTTCACATTAGTTGGTTTTATTGAGTCCACCGGGTCCGCGTCCAAATCCCAAAATCCCCGTTTGGCACATCAAGGCGGCCATGCCTCTGGCCCGTCGCCCGGCCTTCGGACCATTCGGTTTGGCTCACGTCATGCGATCGGGCGCCGGGCTGCCCCCCCACCCGAATAAATCCATCGATCCGCGCTGCGGTTCGAATCCTCGGCGGAAACGACATGAAAACACTCCAGGAAACACTCGAAGTCTACGTTGACGAAGACGGCGAAGTCTGCATCGCGCAGGTCGACATGAGCGAAGACTGCTATGTGGCGATTGCCCCTGACGACGTCGACCAGCTCATCGACTGGCTCAGGCAAAAGAAGGCCGAGGCGGTCAAATACCGCCAGAAGCTTGCCGACCGGTCGTGATGGGAAGGGCCCGAGACCGATGCTGCGGTCCTTCGGGCCGCCGGCCATCCCACCCGCGTTGGCGCCGCGACGGGCAGCTTAGTCGCGCAGCCAGGCTTGATCGACCGGGAACAAGCCGAGGAGGTTGTCACTCCATCCCTGCACGCTGGTCCGCAGCAGGTAATGCTGCGTGTAGAAATAAAGCGGGATGATGGGCATGTCGCGGAGCAGGATGGTCTCGGCCTTCTGGAAAAGCGCCAGACGAGCCGCCTTGTCTTGCGTGCGTGCCGCCTGCGCGAGCAGACGATCATATTCGGGGTTTGACCATCCGGTGTCGTTGTAGCCGTAGCCCGTGGTGAAGGTGCGCAGAAACAGGGAGGGATCGTAGGGGTCGACGATCAGCCCCGACCGCGCGATCTGGTAGTTCTGCATGTGCAGCGTATCCAGGTAGACTTTCCACTCCTGGTTATAGAGACGAATGTTGATGTGCAGCGTGCGACTCCACATCTGCTGGATGGCCTCGGCGATGATCTGATGCGACTCCATCGTGTTGTAGAGGAGCGACACGGCGGGGAAGCCCCGGCCATCCGGATACCCGGCTGCCGCCAGCAGGCGCCGCGCCTCCGCCGGATCGTATCGGATGTGGGTCTGGCCAACATATCCCCCGACCCCGTCCGGAACGAAACTCCATGCCGGCTTCTCGCCGGCGCGGGTCACATCCCGGACCAGGGCCACACGGTCAACGGCCATGGCCAGCGCCCGGCGCACCCGGACATCGGTGAATGGCGGACGGTTTACATTGATCGTGTAATAATAGACTCCCGAGTAAGGGGCGATATGCAGCCACTGCGGATGGTCGCGCCGGTACTCGGGAATCCTCAGGGCCGGGATGGTTTCGGTCTTGTGCAGTTGGCCGGTGCGAAAGGCCATCTCCTCGACCTCGGGGTCCTCAATCGGAATGAACTTCACCCCGTTCAACCTTACGTGCGCCCGGTTCCAGTACGTCGGACTCTTGCGCACGAGGATATATTGGTTCGGTTTCCACGCCTGCAGCACGAACGGCCCGTCCCCCACCAGGTTGCCCGGCTTGGTCCAGGCCGTGCCCGACCGGGTCAGTCCGCCAAAACGCTTCAACACGGCGATCGGTACGGGGTACCAGCTCCGGCCGCTCATGAGTTCCGGCAGAAACGGCGTCGGGTTGACCAGCGTGACCCGGAGGGTCAACGGGTCGAGGACCTTGAACCCCACCTTGGAGAAGTCGGTCAGCCGTCCCTTGTTGTAGGCCTCCGCGCCCACCACGTAGTAGAGCTGATCGGCATTCTGGGACGCCACCGAGGGCGTGAGAATCCGTTTGAACGAAAGGTAGAAATCCTCCGCCGTCAGGGGATCGCCATTCGACCAGCGGGCATCCGGCCGAAGATGGAACGTGTAGACACGTCCGTCCTGCGTGACGTCCCAGCTCTCGGCGATGCCCGGAATTGCATGCAAGTCGTGGGGATCCGCCCGTGTCAGTCCCTCAAACAAGGTGTTGACGATGTCCCGCTCCGGGATGCCGGTGATCAGCTGAGGGTCGAGATCCGACGGCTCGGCGCCATTGCCGATAAGCATGATCTGCTCGCGGTTGGCGATTTCGACAGCCGTCTGCCGACGGGCGCAGCCCGCGGCGAGCAGCAGCGTCACGCCCAAAGCAAGACCCCCGCGAAGCCAACTGCCACCGGCAAGCCGTCGGTCCTGGCCGCCTGACGCCTTCGCCGGGCCCGGACGCCTCATGGGCAGGCCGCGATCTCGCGGCTCAAGTTCACGCCCGGCAATGGCTTCGGCCCCGCCGTTCCGTGCGGCGCGGTCAGAACAGGCTCTTTCATGGCGCGGGGGTACTCAGGGGCGTGAACTCGGAGCAATGATGGTCGGGATTGACCCGAAGGCAACCGGAAGGTCAGAAAATGGGTGCCTGCACCGGCCGCCGAAGATGGCGGAACCACTCAAGCCCGGCCGGCGTCCTATCAGGACACATGGCATATGCTCTTCACCGCGGCGGTTGGCGGATTCTGCTTCCGGGCGCCCTCTTCTGTCTGGGCACCCTCGTGGGTCGGGCCGATCAGGAACGTTTTTCGCGGTCGATCAGTGCGGCTGAACGGGCGGCGGTGGGCATCCCGCATCTGACCTCGGACCAGGTGGCCGTGCTCGACGCCCTTATCCGTCGGGATGAGCAGATCAACGCCTTCCCCGTTAAGGGCGAGAAGGTGCCCGCACAATTCACCGCGCGCCTGTCGCAGGAGGAAATGCACAGTGCGGGTCTCGACCGGCTGTCGAACGCCGAACGGTCGCGCCTTGATGTTCAGGTGCAGCGCTACGAGGCGCTCGCCCAAGCGAAACCGACCTCGACTGCCGATATCTCCGGAATTCAGCCGCAGCCCGGGCCCTCGGGACCAATCGTGCACGGCATGATCTCGTTCACCTACGGCGTGGGCAGCGGCGGCTATCATGAAATGGGCGGCGCCATGGCCGTGTCCATCGACGACCCGGGCCACGGCATATCCCTGTTTGCCAGTTACGCCCAAAGTCGCGGTGAGGGCCGGGGGTGGGGTCGACCGTGCGGGTGGGGCCCCTGGAGCGATTACCTGGCGGACCCGTACGGCCCGTGCTGGCCGTGATCCGGCGGCGCCGGCCCGTCGCTCACTTCGCGCGCGTCGCGTTCCAGTCGAGTTTGTTCGGTCCGCCGCCCCCCATGCCCGGCAACTCGATCGTGCCCTTGATGGTGTCGCCCTTCATCACGCCCTGGTATTTGATGACGAACTTGTTCCCGTCATAGTCCCGATCCACCTCGAAGGCGATGGCATCGCCCTTGAAGGACGCCTGGCTGATGGCGGAGTCACCGAACTGGTTGCTGTAGGTGCCGGTCAGCCGGCCGTCCTTGAACTCCAGCTTGAGCGTGGTCTCGAACGGATTGCCGTCGGGACCGTTGACCGACCATTTCCAGGTGCCGGACGGATCGGCGGCGAACGCGGTGAGGGTGAGAAGGCTGACGGCGGCCAGGGCCGCCAGGACGATGCGGGGTGATTTCATGACCAGACGGATTTCAGGGGTTCAGGCCGCATGACGCCAGAAACCGCCAACGGATGCCAGCATCGATTCGCCGTGGGCGGCGCCGGCTCGGTCCGGCCCGAATCTCCGGACAAGAAAAGAGACGGCTGCGAAAACGCAGCCGCCTCTGAATTCATTGCTGCTGCCGCGACCGTTTAGAAGGACAGCTTCGCGCCGAGCTGGAGCTGCCAGCGGGCCAGGTCGGTGAAGATCGGCACTCCGCCGAGCGTGCTGGAGTTGAAGTAGTACACATATTGGCCCTGGCCGTTGTTGCCCAGGCGATTGAACGTGGCGCCGGCGACGGTGCGAACGTAGGGAAAGTCCACGCCGGAGGTGACGCCCCAGCGCGAGTTCAGCAGGTTGGCGAAGTTGAGGCAGTCACAGAAGATCTGCAGCCTCGCCTTGCCCGGGATCGGGATGTCCTGCTCGAAATGCAGATCGAGAGTCTCCTGGTAAGGGCTCAGCTCGCTGTTCCGGGGCACCACCTGTCCCATGTAGCTCTTGAGGCTCGAGTGCGCCACGAAGTCGAAGAAGGCGGCCTCCTCCGTCGCGCTATGCCACGCCACCTTCGGGTCGTTCGGACCGTTCGGCACGTAGAACAGATCGTTGTTCGAGAAGCCGTCGCCGTTGGCGTCACCCTTGAAGGTCCAACTGTAGGGATGCCCGGTCTGGGCGCGAAAGACGAGGGTCACCGAGGTCAGCGCCCGCAGGTTGTGGAAGAAGTCGAACTGCCGGGTGGCGCTCAGCACGATCTTGTCGGGCGTCATGTAGTTCGTGCGCGAGGCGACGTTCTCGTTCGGGTTGAAATAGGCCCGCCCGCTGAAATTCGACTGGGCGATTGACGAGGTGAAGGGATCCACCTCGGTGGCGTGGCTGCGCGTGTAGGCGGCGGAAAACGCCCAGTGATTCTTCAGCGGCCGGCGAAGCTCGATGGTGTAGTCGGAGGCCTCGCCCTTGTTGGTGTTGGTGAGCAAATAAACGGTATTGAAGCCCGGGTTGTTTAACAGCGCGGAAGACCCCGGGCTGGTGGTATACGGCGTGCCCGAGATGTTGGGCGTGATGTTGCCGTTGAACTGGATCCGCCCGTCGGGCAGCGTGGGGGTGGCGCCGGCAGGCGTGCCGGCCGCCGCGTTGGCTGCCGTCGCCATCTTCATGTTCAGGGACCGCACAAAGGCGGCCTGTTTGACCCACGAGCCCTCCGCCTCCACCGTCAGGATCAATCCGCCCCACGGCAGGGTGTGGTCGATGGCCAGATTGCCCTTCCACGAGACGGGCGGCGTGAAGTCCGGATCCGTCACATTGATCACCGGCACGGGCGGAGATCCCGGCGGCGGGGTTTGCGTGTTCGGGTTGGGGTTGAACGTCATCCCGGCCAGGTTCGCGCCCGATGCGGACACCGAGCCCAGCGCGCCCGTGTTGGAATAGGCGTTGGAGATCCAGACCGCGGGATTCGTGCCTTGGAACAGGCCGATTCCGCCCCGGATCTGTGTCCTCCGGCCGCCGAACATCCGTTCCAGCCACGAACCGTGCGCCGGATGGAAGTTGAATCCAAGACGGGG
>JBJKRV010000151.1:0-3785 GCA_046704465.1 Opitutaceae bacterium
CTGGCCCGTGAGGACAAACCACCACTCCTCACCCGGCGGCGGCGTCAGCGCCACCAGTTCGCGCAGGCCCGGGGCGCCCAGGACACGGGCCGGCCGGAAATCGACGGCGGAATGCCCGAGGGATGCGAGCGCACGGACGCTCTCCACATGCCAGTCGCAATCGAGCCGGGCCATGGCCAGCAGGCGCGGGTCGGACGGATCGGACACGCGCCGCGGCACATCGATCTGCGCCCGCGCGGACACAAAACCCGCCGCATCCTGCAGTTCCTCGGCCCAGGAGCAGTAACAGAAGACCCGCGCGGGTCGGCGGGAGGAAACATGGATGGTGGCGGCGTGCACGTTGCGGTCGTCCTCCTCTTCCATCGGCCCAAGCGGGCCCGCCCTTCAGCGCAAATGTGCCGCGGCGAAGGGAAAAGCCTTAATTCGGGCGGGAATCGCCCGATAGCAACGCGGGGCGTTTTACGCTCCTTTCGCGCCATGTCGGATCCAACCACTCCAGCGGCCTCCGGTCCCTATCCGGATGCCGAGATCAAGCGCCGCATCGACGCCTGCCCGAAGCTGGCGTCGCTGCGAAGCGTCAACCGCGCCCTGTCCGAGCTGGTGCGGTCGGAACAGAGCTACAGCTCGCAGATCGCCGAGATCATCCGGCGGGACCCTTCGCTCACCGCCCGCCTCCTGCGGATGGTGAACTCGGTCTACTACGGCCTCTCCACCAAGGTGAACAGCATCGAGGAGGCCGTCTTCTACCTCGGCCTGCGCCAGATCCGGGAGCTGTCGATGGCCACGCCGGTGCTCGAGGAGCTGGAAAAGCTGCACGTGATCGCGGCCAACCACCCGTGGCCGGAGATGTGGCGCCACAGCGTCGGCACAGCCGTCATGTCGCGCGAAATCCTCTCCAACACCAACATCTTCGTCGACGACGACACGGACTACATCATCGGCCTGCTGCACAACATCGGCAAGGTCGTGATGGTGCAGTCCTTCGCGGCGGAATTCGACCGCGTCAACGCCGAGCCGGCGAAGGACACGGCCCACGTGTGCCGGCGGGAAAAGAAGCTGATCGGCTGGGACCACGCCCAGATCGGGGGGTATTACCTGGAGCGGCACCGCGTGGCGCCGGAAATCGTCCGGGCGGTGACCTATCACAACGACCCGTATGGCGCGCCGGTGTCTTCGTTCTTTGCAGCGGCCGTGCAGGTGGCGGATCATCTCGTCCGCTTTGCCGGCATCCCGGGCGGTTTTGAGAACGTGAACCCGGTGACGGAGGACGACTGGCTCCATCTGCCCGGGTGGGCGATCCTGTTCGGGAGCGGCGATCGCGAGCGGGAGCTGGCCCGGGCCGCCGTCTCGCGCAGCCTGGAACGCCTGCCCGACCTGCTCCGCGGCCTCGTCTGACGGCCGAAGTCGGGCTAAACCGGGGGCGGAATGTGCCGATGGGAGCAGGGGAGTGTCGTTGTGCGCGCTCATGCCTATCTCTTCTGATCAGCGTCTGGTTGATTCGGGGTCCGGACTGCCGTCCCCCCGGGATGATCACGCCCTGATCCTGGTGGATGCCGATGGCCGCATTGCCGGCCTGAACCCGGCGGCGCTGGCGCTGACGGGACGGCGCGACGGTGCGTTCGAGGGCATGCCGGTCGATGAGGTCCTGCGGCTGGTGGGGGCGGGCGCGCACCCTGCGGATCCGTGGTGGCGGTCGCTCCAGACGGCCCGCCCCGTGGAGGTGATTGGAGCGCCGGCCGGCGAATTGCTGTCCGCGCGCACGCAGGTGTCCGGCGGTGCCGACCACCCCTGGTGCGTCTTGGAGCTGGGCACGGCCGGCCACGCGCATGCGGTGGACGGCTGGCCGGACCGCTTCGATATCACCGTGCAGGGGGACCTCCAGGGTCGGTTCGTGGCGGTCAGCCGGTCGTTTGCGCGCAAGTTCGGACAGAGCGCGGACGCGTGGACCGGCGGCGCCACCGCCTCGATCGTGCATCCGGACGATGCCGGGATCTGGGCAGGGGCGATGGCGGGCGCGATGCGCCCTCCCTACCGGAGCGCCTGCGAGGTCCGGGTCCGCACTTCCCAGGGCTGGCGATGGATCGGCTGGACGCTGAACGCGGACCGGGACGCCGCCGGCAGCGTGGTCGGCTTCGGCGCGATCGGCAGCGACATCACCAAGCGCCGCCTGGCGGAGGAGCAATACCGGCGATTGTCCTGGGCGGTGGAGCAGTCGCCCACGTCCATCCTGATCACCGATCCGGAGGGGCGGATCCAGTACGTGAACCGCCGGTTCTCCGAGACGACCGGATTCTCGCTGGAGGACATCCTGGAACGAAATCTCGATCCTCTCCGTGCCGGGCACCCCAACGACGAAAGTTACCGGGGCTTTTGGTCCACGCTCCGGGCCACGGGCGTCTGGCGCGGCGAGCTTTGTGCAAACCGCTCCGGAGCCAGGGCCGTGTGGGAATCCGTCCAGGCGTCCCTGATTCGCAACGAGGATGGAGAAGTGACCAACGTCGTCTGCCTGCGGGAGGACATCACCGAGCGCAAGCTCCTGGAGGAGCAGCTCCGGCAGTCGCAGAAGATGGAGGGGCTGGGCACGCTGGCGGGCGGCATCGCCCACGATTTCAACAACATGCTGGCGATCGTCACCGGCTACGCCGAGGTCTGCCTCAGCCGGTCGGGGGCGAAGGACGACCAGCTGCGGAAATACCTGCGGGAGATCCACGGCGCCTCGCAGCGCGCGAGCGGGCTCGTCCGCCAGATCCTGACCTTCAGCCGGAAGGCGGAGGTGCGGTTTGCGCCGCTCAGCCTGCCGCAGCTGGTCAGGGACCTCACCCGCCTGTTCGGCGAGACGTTCCCGCGCACGATCACCTTCGACCTGGATTTGGACGAGGCGCTCCCGGATCTCCGGGGGGACCAGAATCAGTTGCAGCAGGTGGTGATGAATCTGTGCGTGAACGCGCGCGACGCCATGCCCGGCGGCGGTGCGCTGACCATCGCGGTGAAACGGGTATCCGGCCAGGATCTGGGCCGTTTCGGAGCCGACCCCACGCTCTACTACGCCTGGCTGGGCGTGACCGACACCGGCGTGGGGATGGCGCCGGAAGTCCAGGCGCACATCTTTGAACCGTTCTTCACCACCAAGCAGGCGGCGGGCGGCACCGGTCTCGGGCTGGCGGTGGTCTACGGCATCATCTCAAGCCACTTTGGTTACATCGACGTCGAGAGCGAGCCGGGCCGCGGGACCACATTCAACATCTACCTGCCGCTGACTTCGGCGAAGGCGGGCATGCCGCCGGCCGCCGCCCAGGTGGGCGAGTTTCCAAGCGGCCACGAATCGGTGCTGATCGTCGAGGACGAGCCGAGCCTGCGGAACCTGCTCGCGGAGGTGCTGGCGCAGCGGGGCTACGCCGTGAAGACCGCCGGCGACGGGCAGGAGGCCATCGATATGCTGATGTCGGGCCGCGCCGCCTGCGAGTTAATGCTGCTGGATTTCGACCTGCCGGTCGTGGACGGCCTGGGCGTGCTGAAGGCCGCGCGGCATGCGCGGCCGGAGATGAAGGTGGTCGTGATCAGCGGCAACCTGAACCCGGCGGCCCGGCGCGAGTTCGCCGCCCTGGGCCAGCAGGAGTTCATCGACAAGCCCTACCGGCTCGAAGACGTGGGCCGGAGCATCCGGCGCGCGCTCGCGGTCACGGAGGCGACCCCATGAATTTCCGACCTGACGGCGCGGAATTGCATTCAAGCCGGCGGCGGCCGTGCCGATATCCCCCCCGGGACAATCGCGGGTGGTCCAAGCC
>JBJKRV010000152.1:0-9590 GCA_046704465.1 Opitutaceae bacterium
ACTTCGGACCGGCTCCGGGATGCGTTCCGAGTTCGCCGGACATCGTCCAATCGGGGCGCAGACGGCTGGCGCCGGCGGAGACGGCCGGGCAGCGCGCGGCGGCGGGATTGAAGTTCGCCAGAATCAGCACGACGTCCGAGGCGGACTGGCGCATGGCCACATAGACATTCGGCGCTGCGGCCGATATCGCCACCGGCTGGCCGCGGCGCAGGGCGGGGGACGCTTCGTTGAGGCGGATGAGACGCCGGTAGAGCGAGAGCAGCGAATGCGGGTCGTCCGTCTCGGCGGCGACGTTGCACGTGCGGTAATCGGCGTTGACGGGATGCCAGGGGCGCACCGTGGAAAATCCGGCGTTGGGTCCTCCGGTCCACTGCATGGGGGTGCGGAGATCCGGATCCGGCTTCCGGCCGGTCATGCCGATCTCCTCACCGTAGTAGAGGAACGGGATGCCGGGGGCGGTCAGCTCCAGCTCGGCCGCAAACCGGAGCTGCCGCGGACGGTCGTCGAGCTGGCTGGCGACGCGTTCCTGGTCATGGTTGCTGAGGAACGTCGCCCAGTCGTCGGGCGTCACGTAGTCCCGCCGCATGCGGGCAAGGTGTCCGGCATAGATCGCGGCCTTTCCCTCCCGGACGGCCGCAATCGTGTCGCGGGCGAAGTCAAATTCGAACAGGCTGTCGAGGGCGCCGCGGTTGAGATAGCGGGAGGTGATGCCGGTATCCGCCGAGCATTCGCCGACTACGAAGCTGTCCGGCTTGATCGAATGGCAGTAGGCCGTGAAGTCCCGCAGCCAGGCGATGGTCTCGGGCCGATCCTCCTGGCGGGGGCCGTCCTCGAAGAAGTAGCGGACGGCGTCGAGGCGGAATCCATCGACGCCGACGTCGCGCAACCAGTAGCGGGCCACGCGGCGGTGGTGGGCGGTGACCGCGGGATTGCGGAAATTCCAGTCGGGCATCTCCGCGGAGAACACCCCGTAGTAGTACGTGCCGTCGGGGGCGCGGTGCCACGCGGGCGCGCCCCACGGCCCGGCCGGCTCCTCCGGTCGCGCGGCGAAGCGAAACATACGGCGCGCGGGGGAGTCGGGCGGGCCGGCGAGGGCCTGCTCGAAAAGGGGCAGGCGGGAGGAAGCGTGGTTGAGCACGAGGTCGAGGATCACGTGCATTCCGCGGCGGTGCGCCGCATCGACCAGGCGGCGGAGGAGCGCCGTGTCGCCGTACTGCGGGTTCACGCCGAAGTAGTCGGTGACGTCGTACCCGTGGTAGCTGGGTGACGGGTAGACGGGCATCAGCCAGAGTGCGGTGACGCCGAGGTCGGTGCGGCTGCGGGGATTCCCGTTGTTGAGGTAATCGAGATGATCGATCAGTCCCTGCAGATCACCGATGCCGTCGCCGGCGAGCGGACCGTGCGTCGCATCGGCGAACGAGCGGACGAAGACCCCGTAGAACACGGCGTGGCGCCACCAGACGGGCGCGCCGTCCGGTGCGCCCGCGGCGACGGCCACGAGCACCCCCAGCGCGAGCAGCAGGCCGGCGGACGTGCGGGCAAACCTCATACAAGGAGGAACAGTGGAGACGGATCGTCGCCCGACGTCGCTCCTGGTCAAAGGAGGCGGGCAGGATTTTTCCTAGGCAGATGGGAAAAATCTTTGAGCATGGAAAAACCGGCCGCCGGTACGCCCCCGGATCCAGATCCGTCATCAAAGTTTTTTTCACCTCATCGCGGTTTTTTGTGTGTTTCGCAGTTCGCGGCGGTGGCGGCGGGATTTCACGTTACTGCGCATACCTCGGGGCGCACCCGCGTGCCCCTCCTCAATATCCAACCCTGTCACAACCCAGCGACTGACCGTCGGCTGCCGAAGCCGAATTCGCGCCACACAACCAAGTCAAACCCCCGTCATGCAATCGAAATACCTATCAACTTCCGCCCGCGGATCGCTCCGGCGCCTCGCGGGTGTTTTGACCCTGGCCCTGGCGCTGCCGCTGGCGGCAACGGCCCAGGACGCGTCGGGCACGAATGCGCCGGCGAACGGGACGAACTCCGACCAGACGTCGACGTCGGGCACGGGCTCGTCCAGCTCCGGCCAGGTGGTGAAGATGAGCCAGTTCATTGTCCAGGGCTCCTTCGCAAGCAGCCTCCAAATGGCCGCCCAGGAGAAGCAGAATTCCAACGCGATCGTGGAGGTCATCGTGCCGGAGGACATCGGCAAGCTGCCTGAGATCAGCATTGCCGACGCCCTCGCCCGGCTGACGGGTCTCACCAGCCAGCGGGTCAACGGCCGCGACCAGCAAATCACGATCCGCGGCTTTGATCCCAACATGAGCATCGGCATGCTCGACGGGGTCGAACAGGCGACGACGAGCGACAACCGCGCGATGGAATACGACCAGTATCCGGGCGAGCTCGTCGGCGGCGTCAAGGTCTACAAGTCCGGCGAGGCGGACCGGGTGGGCGGACTCGCGGGCACGGTGGACATGCTGACGATCTCGCCGCTGTCGGTGGATTATAACGGGGTGGCAGCGGATGCCTTTTATCAGTGGCCGAAGCTCGGGGAACTCACCCCCGGCAACAAGACCCACGGGCTGAGCTATTCGGCCTCCGTCGTGGAGCAGTTTGCCCACGACACCGAGGGCCTGTTCATCGGCTACGCCCACACCGAGAATCCCTATGAAGGCCAGCAGTTCCAGGCCTGGGGCTATCCCACGGACGCGAGCGGCAACTACGTACTCGGCGGCATGAAGATTTACGCCCAGAACGATCTGCTCAAGCGCGACTCGGTCATGACGGTGCTGGAGAGCCGGCCTACGGACTACATCCACAGCAAGCTCGACCTCTTCTACTCCTACTACCACGAGAACCAGTTGCTGCGCGGCATGGAGGTCCCGATGGCGTTCTGGAGTTCGGCCCAGCTGCAGCCGGGCTACACGGTCACCAACGGCCTGATCTCAAACTACACCCTGAAGAACATTCAGCCGGTGGTGCGCAACATGGTCACAGCCTGGAACGATCACGTGGCCTCGGTTGTCTGGCATCTGGACATCGGCGAGAAGTCGCCGTGGCCCGTGCATCTCGTCACCGGCTGGTCGTCGGCGAAGCGCAACGAGGAGGTGCTCGAGGAATACGCGGGCCTGGGCTTCAACCAGGGGGCGACGGATGCGGACACGTTCCAGGTGGTGCAGAATGCCGGCCATACACCCCAGGTCGTCTCCAGCACCGACTACGCGAACGCCAGCCTCTTCACGCTCACCGACCCGCAGGGATGGGGCGTGGGCGTGTTTCCGACCACCGGCATGCAGGGATACCTGAAATACTTTGACGAGCGCGACATTGTCGACTCGGTCCAGCTATCGACCACGCATCAGCTGAACGCGTCGATCTTCAAGAACGTCGAGGTGGGCGTGAACTACTCCGAGCGCTTCAAGCAGTCGGGCCAGAATCCCACCGGCTACCTGGTGAACGCGAACGGCCAGCCGAGCGCTCCGCTGCCCCCACTGCTGGGGACGACCGACCTGTCGTTCATCGGCAATCTGCATCCGATCGCCTACGACCCGAACGGCGCCTACAACGGCGGCGCGTATACCTTCATGCCCAACCCGAATCCGGGAAGCTGGGAGGGCGACAACTTCAAGGTCTGGGAGAAGATCACCCGTCCCTACTTCGAATTCAACCTGCAGGGCCACGCGTTCGGCATGCCGTTTGAAGGCAACATCGGCGCGATGGGCTCGTTCGCCAAGCAGAACTCCACCGGTTTCTCGGGCAACGGCGGCAACATCGTCTACCCGGTCAGCGGCGGCGCGAGCTACGGCACGTTCCTGCCCAGCCTGAACCTGGTCTTCAAGCCCACGAAGCAGGACAACATCCGGCTGTTCATCGGTCGCCAGGAGCAGCGCCCGCTGATGTACGAGATGCGGGCGGCGCGCGACTACAGCTACAACGCCACCGACGCCAGCTCGACGACGATCAGTCCCTGGAGCGGCACGAGCGGCAATCCGGGGCTCCGTCCGTGGCTCGCCAACTCGGTCGACCTCGACTGGGAGCACTATTTTGCGCACGGCGGCGGCTACGTGGCGTTGGGGGTGTTTGAGAAGAAGCTGCTGAACTACGTCTACCAGCAGAACACGGTGACCGATTTCAGCGGCTATCCCTACACCTCGTCCACGCCCCCGCTGCTCATGCAGGGCATCACCTCGCAGTATGTGAACGGCCAGGGCGGCAACGTCAGCGGGGTGGAGGCCACCGTCCAGTTGACCAGCGACGCCTTGACCCAAGGCGCCCTCCGTGGCTTCGGCATCCTGCTGAACGGCCTGCTGGTCGACAGCAACATCCAGCCCTGGGGCCCGGGCCACGGCACGGCGCCGCTGCCGAACATGTCGAAGAAGACCGCGAACGCCACGCTCTACTACGAGAACCACGGCTTCTCGGCCCGCATCAATCTGCACTACCAGTCGCAGACCCGGGAGTACATCGTGCAGTTCGGCGTGCCGCAGTTCTCGAACTTCGGAAC
Source organism: Opitutaceae bacterium (assembly GCA_046704465.1). GTDB lineage: Bacteria > Verrucomicrobiota > Verrucomicrobiia > Opitutales > Opitutaceae > Fen-1467. The sequence continues at coordinate 4,499 of JBJKRV010000152.1, forward strand.
GCCCAACGACGGGTACTCGGAGGAGACTCCCTTCCACACGATCGACGCCCAGCTCAGCTACGCCTTCAAGTACGGCATGTTCAGGGGCCTGACCGTCTATCTCCAGGGCCGGAACCTGAACAACGCGCCCCTGATCACGTACCAGAACGGAGATCCGCGGCAGCTGATGAACTGGCAGAAGTACGGCGCGAACTACAGCGTGGGCGTGTCCTACAAGTACTAGACGTCGGCTCGCCTCCATCCGCCCGTCCGACGGTCATCAACCGGAGTGTGGTGGCCGTCGGAGCCGCGAGGCGCGCGCGCAGGACATCCCCCGTGTCCGCACCGGGATCCCGCGCGCCGGCCCGGCGGCGATGGGCGCGGGCGGGTTGAGACGATGACCGAGCCGGTCGGATTCCGACCCTTCCTGACCACGTAACCTTCCGCACTGCCGGCCCCTTTCGAGAGGCTCTCGCATGGAACCATCCGCTTCAACCTGGCTCAACACGCGCACGACCGGGGTGCTGGCCCACATCTCGTCCCTCCCCGGTCCACATGGCATCGGCAGCGTGGGAGCCGGCGCCCGGGCGTTCGTCGACTTCCTGGCCCGGGCGGGCTTCCGGCACTGGCAGGTCTGTCCCCTGGGGCCGACCGGCTACGGCGACTCGCCCTACCAGTCGTTCTCCAGTTTCGCCGGCAACCCGAACTTCATCGACCTCGAGGAGCTCGAGCGGGCCGGATTGCTGACCGCGGCCGAATTGGCGCCGCTGCGATTGCTGGTCGAGGAGGAGGTCGACTACGGCGCGCTTTACGAGCGCTTCCTGCCCGTGCTGGGGCGGGCGCTGCCCCGCTTCTGCGAGCAGGGTGGGCGGGCCCCCTGGGGCGGAGTCAAGGCGCTGGCCGAGTTCCAGGCGGCGGAAGCCGGCTGGCTGGACGGCTACGCGACGTTCATGGCCCTGAAGCACCACTTCGGCGGCCAGCCGTGGACGCAGTGGCCGCCGGCATGGCGGGACTGGAGGCCCGGCCTGGACACGCATCTGCCGCCGGCGGTGGCCGCCGAGGCGGAGCGGCAGCGCTTCTACCAGTTTGTGTTCGACCGGCAATGGACGGCGCTCCGCGAATACGCGAATGCGCAGGGCATTTCTCTCGTCGGGGACGTCCCGATCTTCGTCGCCCTGGACAGCGCGGACACCTGGTGCTGGCGCGACATGTTCCGGCTGGACGCGAAGGGGCGGCCGCAAGCGGTGGCCGGCGTGCCGCCCGACTATTTCTCGGCGCTGGGCCAGTTGTGGGGCAATCCGCTCTACGACTGGAAGCGGCTGGCCGAGACGGGCTACACGTGGTGGGTCGCCCGGCTGCAGGCCGCCTTCCGGCGCTGCGACACCGTCCGGCTCGATCACTTCCGCGGGTTCAGCACCTTCTGGGAGATTCCGGTGGACGCGCCGGACGCGCGGACCGGCCGGTGGCGGCCGGGGCCGGGGCTGGCGTTCTTCGACGCGGTCAGGGCCGCCCTGCCAGGGGCGCGCCTGATCGCGGAGGATCTCGGCTACATCACGGCCGAAGTGGCGGCGTTGCGCCGGGCCGCCGGCCTGCCAGGGATGAAGATCCTCCAGTTCGCCTACGGACACGACGACAACAACGTGAATCTGCCGCACTTTTTTTCCGCCGACACGGTGGTGTACACCGGCACCCACGACAACGACACGACGCGCGGCTGGCTGGCGGGGCTCGACCCCGAGGAGTTTTCCCAGGTGGCGGATTACTTCGGAATCGCCGACGCGACCAGCGCCTGGCCGCTCATCCGGACGGCGTTCGCCTCGGTGGCGCGGCTGGCCATCGTGCCGATGCAGGACCTCCTCGACCTGCCGTCGTGGGCCCGAATGAACCGCCCCGGCAGCACCGAGGGCAACTGGCGCTGGCGGTTTACGCGGAAGGACCTGCTGCACCTCGAGCGCACGCGCCTCGATACACTGCGTCGCTGGCACACGCTTTTTGACCGCACCGGCGACGACCGGCAGCACGACTACAGCGCGCCGCCCGGCCGCCTCGTCGAGTCGAACTCCCCGGCCGCCTGAGCAAACTCCCCTTCAATCCTCCCCGCCGTGAGCCAATCGCCCCGCCTTTCGCTGCCCGCCATCTGGAACATGAGCTTCGGCTTCCTCGGCATCCAGTTCGGCTGGGGCCTGCAGATGGCCAACATGAGCGCCATCTACCAGTACCTCGGGGCGAAGGAGAGCGAGATCCCGCTGCTCTGGCTGGCGGCGCCGCTGACAGGGCTGATCGTCCAGCCGATCATCGGGCACTACAGCGACCATACCTGGACCCGGTTGGGGCGCCGGCGTCCGTATTTCCTCGGCGGCGCGATCCTCGCCAGCCTCGCGCTGGTGGCGATGCCCAACGCGTCTTCGCTCTGGATGGCGGCCGGCCTGCTCTGGGTGCTGGACGCCTCGGTGAACATCAGCATGGAGCCCTTCCGCGCCTTCGTCGGCGATCTCCTGCCGCCGGACCAGCGCCAGCTCGGATTCTCGATGCAGAGCCTGCTCATCGGAGCCGGGGCGGTCCTTTCCTCCGCGCTGCCGTGGCTGCTGACCAACGTGGTCCATCTCAAGCCCGGAACGGCGGCCGAGGGCGCCATCCCGCGGTCGGTCCACGTCGCTTTCTACCTGGGGGCGGCGGTCTTCATCGGGGCCGTGCTCTACACGATCATCACCACGCCGGAGCGCCCGCCGGAGCCGGGAGCCAAGCCGGCGTCGTCGGGTTCGGCGTTCACGGAAATCATCCGCGGCATATTCAAGATGCCGCTGGTGATGCGGCGCCTGGCGGTGGTGCAGTTCTTCACCTGGCTCGGCCTTTTTTGCCTGTGGATCTATTTCACGCCGGCGATCGCCCATGACATCTTCGGCGGAGTGCCGGGTTCGCCCGCGTATCTGAGCGGCGTGGAGTGGGGCGGGGTCTGCTTCGCCGTCTACAACGGGGTGGCGCTCGGCTTCGCCTTCCTCCTGGTCGCGCTGGGCCGGCGGGGCATCTCCACCCGCGCCTTGTACGGTTTCGGGCTGATTTGCGCGGGGCTGGGCCTGCTCGCCGTCGGATTCTGGCGGCACAAGTACGGCCTGCTCGTCTCGATGACGGGCGTCGGCATCGGCTGGGCCACGATCCTCGCCATGCCCTACACCCTGCTGGCCAATGCGATTCCGGCCGAGCGCATGGGCTTCTACATGGGCGTTTTCAATTTCTTCATCGTGCTGCCGCAGATCCTCGCCGCCACGGTGCTCGGCACCGTGGTCGAACACTGGTTCAAGGGAGAGGCGATGCCGGCCGTCCTGGCCGGCGGCGCGTCGATGCTCGTCGCCGCGCTGGCGCTCTTACGCGTGCCGGAGGCGGGAACGGCGCCCTGAAGGCGCGTCCGGTTCGGGCGGCTTGTCCGTGGCGACGCCACGGGCGGCGGCATTGTCGACCGGCGGCAAGGCGCCGTCCACCGGTCCGGGGACGACCGGCCGGCCGGCGCTGTAGTCCTCCCGGTCGTAGTAGATGGTCTTGGGAAGCTTGTCCGCCCCGGCCCGGCCCCGGTCGCCCCGGGACCGGAACTCCTGCGGCGACACGCCGCAGAGCTTCTTGAACACGCGGGCAAAATAGCCCGCGTCGTCAAAGCCGCTGGCGAAGGCGATCTCCGAGATGTGCAGCGGGGTGGAGGCCAGCGCGAGGCGCGCGCCCTCGATGCGAATCCGGTTGATGTAGGACGTCAGTTTCTCGCCCGTCGCCTTGTGGAAGAGGTGGGACAGATAATCCGGGGAGCACTGGAGGCGCTCGGCGATCGTCCGCACGCTGAGATTGGTATTGGAGACCTGCTCGCGGACGATCCATTTCACATGGAAGACCTTGCCGGAGTCGGTGTTGAGGCGGTCGGTGGTGATGGCGACCGCGTTTTCGAACATGCCAAGCAGGGCGATGACGAGGCCCCGGAGCACGTGATCGCCGGCGGGCGCCTGCCGCCGGTGGGCGGCGACCACGCTGTGGGTCAGCCCCTCGACCTCGTCGGCGTTCGGCAGGTCGAAGAACTCGATCGCCTCGATGTCGGGCTTTTGCGGCGCGGCCTCATAGGCAAGGTGCAGGCTGAGGGTGCGGCTGTAGAATCCCGCCACCAGGTTGCGGAACGGCCGGTCCTCTCCGGGGAACGCGGCTTCGCCGTGCGGCACGCCGCTGGGGACGACGCACAGGTCCCCCGGGCGCAGTTCGATCGATTCGCGGGGAAAACGAAACTCCGTGCGTCCCTGCATCTGCAGGAACACCTCGGGCTTGAAGTGGAAGTGCAGCCCCGGCAGGCGCTGCATCAGGCCCTCGTCGCCCGGCACCAGGATGCGCAGCTGGCGCCGGCCGGCGCGTTGGATGGCATCCTCCAGCACGTCGCGCATCTCGGCGCGATCGTTGACACGCAGCGGATTGCCGACGGCAGGGTACGGGGAACTCACGGAATCGGACTTCATGCGGCTCCCGTGCCGTCGCGGGGCGGGCATCGGGAATCAAACAGGGCACAATTACCTTCCGCCGCCGAATTGGCAAGACCCGTCGGGCCCGGGGGGGCTGCAGTGCCGTAAGGGCGTCAATCCGAGCCGGCGTGAACCGCGCCCGGCCGCAGCCGCCCGTGATTATGGGGATGCTGCTGCCTTCGCAGCGCGATTCGATAGCGCCTCGATCGTGGCGGAGCCGATCGTGCGATCGACATGAAGCAACATGATGACACGTCCGTCCGTCCGGGCCATGCCGAGGAGGTAGCTGGAATCCGTCCCGACGCCGAACGCCGGCGGCGCCTCGATTTCGTCATCCGTCAGCAGGGTCACATCCTCAACACTGTCGACGACCAGGCCGATATGGATCGGCCGGCCGGAGGGGCTTGCGATCTGGGTCACGACGATGCAGGTGCGGTCGGCAACAGCGGCAGGGAGGTCGAATCTCGACCGGAGATCGATCACCGGGATCAGCCGGCCCCGGAGGTTGATCACTCCCTTCACGAAGCCGGGCATCTGCGGCACCGGTGTGATCCGCTGATGGCGGATGATCTCGCGCACATTTGTCACGGCCACGCCGTATGACTCACCGTTGAGCAGTACCGTTAGGT
>JBJKRV010000153.1:0-4865 GCA_046704465.1 Opitutaceae bacterium
GTATTGGACGGATTGCGCCCGCGCCCGGAGTCCACCCGACTCTATGGCCGCGCACCCTCTACCCCTGCAGCCGGCCACGCTGAGCCAACCCCAACCCCGTGGGCGCAGCGCGCCAGCCCAGCGGTCAACTCCATGAACTCCTTTGAGGATCCAGCCAACGCTACGCCGCAGGCGAACGAGCTGCCCGGAGAAGCTGGGTTCGTGCCGGCCCGGAACCTCAAGCGGCAAACGGCCGGAGCGGCCGTGGCCTGGGACGATCGCGCCGGGACCGTCTCCGGCGATCCGGTCCCGGCCCGCGGCTGGCCGGGCGCCGACCGTCGTCGGCCGCGCTTTCCGATCCGTGACCGCGGGGGACACGGCACGCTCCCGCAATGGACGCGCTCACGCAACCGGCCGGTCGAAACCGCCATCATCGAACGGTACCGCCGCGGCGAAGGCACGGTGGAGGAGACGATGCTGGAGATTCACCAGGCCGGGATCTCGATGCAGCGGGCCGAGGCGGTGGCCCGGTCCCTCTGGGGAGCGCAAGTCAACGCCGGAACGGTGAGCGATTTCACCCGGCAGATCGCGAAGCGAATCGACACCTGGCGGCACCGGCCCGTCCGCGGGCCACACCCTTACGTGTTTCTCGGCGCCATCGAACTGCAACGCCGCTGGGGTGGGGCAAAACATGAAGTCAGGGTTCTGGCCGCGGTCGGCGTGAATCTGCAGGGCTTCCGCGAAGTGTTGGGCGTCGCCGACGGCACGGATCTGAGCGCCGGAGTCTGGAGCCAGTTCCTAAAGGACCTGCGCGAGCGTGGCCTTGCCGGAGTGCGGTTGTTTGTCGGCGACGAGAACCCCGAAATTGCGGAGGCCGTGGCCCGCATCTTCCCGGATGCCGGCCTCCAGATCTGCGTGTGGCAACTCCAGCGGAATATCCTCGGGGCAGTCGGAAGCGCGCAGGTTCCGAGAACAACCGCGTTGCTCAACGCCATCTTCGAAGGCGATACGCCCGCACAGACGCGCAGCCGCGCCGAGGCCGCGGTCGCCCAGCTGCGCGACATGGACCTTCCCGGAATCGCCCAGCAACTGGAGCAGCGCCTCGACGGCGCGTTACGCTTTCTGAAGTTTCCGCGGGAGCACTGGCGAAACCTGCGCTCAAATTTCGTTCTCATGACGGTCTTGCGGCAGATCCGCGAGCGCACCCGCCTCGTGGGCGCCTTCTCCGACAGCGAGAGTGCGGTCCTGATTGTCAGCGCCCGCCTGCGCTTCATCGCCGACCAGTGGTCCGCGACCCGGCGTCCCTGGGGCATGAGCATTCTCACTGACCGTGCCAGCGGACCGACGGACACCTCCTCTCGCGGCAAGCGCGGCGCCGGCAACAAGCGGCGGAATCGGGCGGAATAGACGCGATCCCCGCGCCCGCACGCCACGCCCGCCGCCCTCTGTCAAATTGAGGGACGATCGGTGACAATGAAGGGCCCGAGCGCAGCATATTTCCGGCGATTGGTTGGCCGATTTTTGGGGCAGAAGCTGAAGAATCCGTCTCAAGAGATTGAATTGAGAACGCTCACGCCAAGCCAACTGAACGGGATCGGATTTGCCCACAATTAGTCGATCTAATTCTACAGTTAGAATTAAGAATATGTTTCGGCCCGGGCAAATCACCTTATTCGTAACTCTCGCCTAGTTCAGGGGTCCGGCCCCGATCACCCCGCAGTGCACAATCCCCCCTAGGCTGGCTCTTGTTCGCCATTCCCCGATTGGGTCCGGAATCCAACCAACACCGTACTCACAATTAACGATGAAGAACTGGATCAAATCCGGATCGTCCGTCGCGGCATTGAGTGTCTTGCTCGTGTTATCCGCCGGAGGCGCCTGGGCCCAAAACACTGGGTCGGCATCGGCCCCCAATCCCAATGATACCGGCACGTCGGCGGCGAATTTTACGCCGACGATGACGAGTGCCTCCGACCAAAATGAGCAGGTCATCAAGCTGTCGCCCTTTGAAGTCGCGGCGACGCCGGATAACAGCTACATGGCGGTCAGCACCCTCGCGGGCAACCGCCTCTCCACCAAGTTGAGCGACCTCGGCAACGCGGTGCAGGTCGTGACCAGCCAGGAGCTCAAAGACCTGGCCGCGACCGACAATATGTCGCTGCTCCAGTACACGACCGTAACCGAGGTAGGCGGCATATTTGGCAATTTCGCCGGCCCCGCCGACGGAGCGCATCTCGATGAGTCGTTTCGCTTCGTCAATCCGAACGCCGACACCCGGGTCCGCGGGCTGACCTCGGCGGACAATACCCGCGACTACTTCCTGACCGACATTCCGTGGGATTCGTACAACGTCGACGGCGTCGACCTGCAGCGCGGTCCCAACTCAATCCTGTTCGGTCAGGGCAGTCCGGCCGGCATCATCAACGCGCGCCTCAAGGAGGCCAGTTTCCGGGACCACAATGAAGTGGAGTTCCGCGCCGGAAGCTACGGCAGCACGCGGGAGGCGATCGATATCAACAAGGTTCTGCTGAAGAACCAACTCGCCATCCGCATCGACGCCCTCTACAGCGACCAGCGCTACGAGCAAAAGCCCGCTCACTCGACCCAGCGACGCATCTACGGCGCCCTCCGGTACGAGCCGAGCTTCCTGCACTTCGGTTCGAGGGCCCACACGGTGCTCAAGGCCAACATCGAACTGGGCGACATCAGCAGCAACACGCCGCGCGAACTGCCGCCGACCGACGCCATCACGCCGTGGTTCTATACCGGCACCACCCCGGGCTACAACATCGACAACCAGCCGTTCAACTATCCGAACATGAACCGGATGACGGTGAGCCCGCAGCAAAACGAGGATGACAACACCGGTCTCCCGAACCACGGCCAGAACCGCCCCTCGCACAACGGCCCGGGAGGCCTGTATCCCGGCAATCCCCCGGTCTTCCCGGCGTCGATCCAGTACTCCGGCCGGCCCAACGAATACTTCCAGCCGTGGATCGCCGGCAGCATGCTCGGAGTCTTCGGCAATCCGGCGTTCAATTTCCAATACAACAACGCCACCCAGGGTACAGCCGTCGACTGGGAGCCTTCGGGCAACCACAGCTCGGTCCTGCCGGCCGGTACCAACGTGGAGATTTATCAACGGCCGGGCAGCATCGCCACCTATTCGGCCTTCGCCAATGCGGCCCGCCTCTACTACAATGGCCTGCCCACCTGGCAGTTTGGCGTCTACAAGGACAAATCGCTCACCAACCCCTCGGTGTTCGATTTCTACCACAAGCTGCTCGACGGTCCCACGAAGTGGGAGTGGAACAATTTCCGCGCCTATAACCTGGACCTGCAACAGACGTTCTTCGACGACCAGGTCGGCGTCGAGGCCATCTATAACCGCGAATGGACCAAACAGGGCTCGATCCGCACGTTGGGTGGAAACGACCAGATCAACATCGACATCAACCGGGTCTATTCCAACGGCACCCCGGACGGACTGAACGGCATCCCGTTTGAAAACGGAACGCCCAACCCGAACTTCGGCAAGGCGTATGTCGGCGGCGACGGCCAGTTCGGCAACAGCAACACCATCCACAATCGCGAAGACGGCCGTGTAACGGTCTTCGGCGACTATGATTTCAACAAAAACCACACGAACTGGGTCACCAAACTGCTCGGCCGGGAAATCGTGACGGGCCTGTGGAGCAGCGAACGGGAAGAGACTGACGAGCGTGATTTCGCGCGCTACAGCATCAACGATCCGGCGTACGAGGCCAAACTCAACGCCAGCGCGACCGATAGTCCGAAGATGGCTTGGAACAGCCTGGGCTTGCTTCCATTCACCTTCATCTACCTGGGGAACTCCCTGGCCGGGCGAACCTCGGCTTCGGGAGTCAACCTCCCCGCCCCGCAGGTGAATCCCACCATTGTCAGCGGTCAGGTGTCGAACTTCGACGCGACGTGGAAACCGTCCACCAATCCCTCGGATCCCTCGTATGTGGACCCCACCGCCTATTGGTACAACAACTACTATCCGATGGTGAACCCGATCCCGGTGGCCCCGGACGGCCTGTATCGTGACGGCAACGGCAATGTCACGACCTCCCCCGGCGTCAGCACTCAGGCCTCCAACTTCTCGAATTACGTCGGCTTCCGCAACTACCCGATCAACATCGTCGATTCCCTGACTTCCCCGGCCGCGCAGGATTTCAACACGCACGATGCCCGGTTGACAAAATCGACGGTGACCTCAAAGGCGGTGGACTGGCAGGCGCACATCTGGGACAACGCGATTGTCGGCACCTTCGGCGTGCGCGAAGACACGGCCAAATCCTGGCAGTATTCGCTCAGCACGAGCAGCGCGACCAGCCTGAACAGCAACTACAACCGCCTGGATCTCAGCTCGAGTTCCTATCACCTGAACGTCCAGCCCGACAACACGATCTTCGTGCGGTCCAAGGCCTGGACGGTGATGGCCCACCTCAACGAGTTCCCGTTCATGAGCTGGATGCCAATCAACGTGGGCGTCTTCTACAACCACTCGACCGACTTCCAGCCGGCGGCGCAGCGGGTGGACATCTACGGCGAACCGCTGTCGGCGCCTGAGGGCGACACGGTGGACAAGGGCATCCTCCTCGAAACGAAGGATGGCAAGTACTCGCTCCGGATCGACAAGTACAAGACGACCTCGACCAACGCGAGCAGCACAGCCATCGGCGGCGCCTGGTTCATCGGAGCCTCGCAGGCTTGGGCGGCCAATTGGGTGAACCGCTTCCAATACAACTGGACGAGCGACACCGTGGCCGGGGCGGTCGCCGTCAACGACCCGAACAACTCCCTGTACAATTACGCCCCGGCGTCGGGCGAGACCCTGGCCGACGCCCAGGCCCGCGAGG
>JBJKRV010000154.1:0-4129 GCA_046704465.1 Opitutaceae bacterium
GGCCACGCGATCGTCCGGCCAACCGCCACCGGCGGTCTGCCGCCGGCCGTCGGCGTGGAAAACATCGAGGTGCTCCGCTCCAACCGCACCCATCCGGAGCTGGCCGACGGTCTGCCCGACACCTACCGCCACCAGCCCATGCTCGCCTGGTGGCACGGCCGCTTCTACCTCGAGTTCCTCAGCGGTCCGCGCGACGAGAGCCAGGCGCCCTGCTGCACCTCGCTCACGACCTCGGCCGACGGACTCCACTGGGACCGGCCGCGCGTCATCTTCCCCTCCTACCGCCTGCCCGATGGGCAATGGACCATCACCCATCAGCGCATGGGCTTCTACGTCGCGCCCAACGGCCGCCTGCTGGTCCTCGCCTTCCAGGGCAAGGCGCCCCGGCCCAACGACGGCACCGGCGTCGGCCGGGTCGTGCGCGAGATCCACGCCGACGGTTCGCTCGGCCCCGTCTACTTCATCTTCTACAACCGCAGCCAGGGCTGGAACGAGTCCAACACGCCGTACCCCTACTATCGCACCTCGCCCGACCGCGGCTTCGTCACCGCCTGCGACGATCTGCTGGCCGACAAGCTCATGACCCAGCAGTGGTGGGAGGAGAGCCGCTTCGAGAAGGGCTTTTTCTCCACCACCGGCCGCGCGCTGTGTTTCTTCCACCGCCGGGACGGCACCGTCACCGGCATCTGGAAGGAGGCCCTGACGGCGACCACCACCGACAACGGCCGCACCTGGTCCCGGCAGCAGTTCGCGCGCAACCTGCCGCAAAACGCCGCAAAATACTGGGTGCAGCGCACGCCCGACGGCCGCTACGCGCTCTTCCTCGACCCGACCAACCGCCTGCGCTTTCCGCTCGCGGTGATGACCAGCGATGACGGCATCACCTTCGATCACCTGCTCACGGTGCACGGCGAGGTGCCGGACCAGCGCTTTGTCGGCGCCTACAAGAACCTCGGTCCGCAATACGTGCGCGGCATCGTCGAGGGCAACGGCACGCCGCCGGGCCACGCCGTGTGGGTCGCCTACAGCGTGAACAAGGAGGACATCTGGGTCAGTCGCGTGCCCGTGCCGATCCGGGGCGCGGTCGACCATCCGGTGCACGACACCTTCGACGCCGATCCGGTCGGGAGTCTGCCGGCCGGGTGGAACGTCTACAGCCCGCTCTGGGCGCCGGTGCGCGTGGTTGACACCGCCGCCATTCTCGGGTTGGCCGCCGCGGCGGGCCCGTCGGCCGAAGCATCGACCGCGAACTCCCCGGCTTCGCCGTTGGAAGCGAAGGCCGGCCACGCGCTCGAGCTGCGCGATGAGGATCCGTACGACTACGCGCGCGCCATCCGCGTCTTTCCGGAAACGCATGGACTCTCCGCTTCCTTCAAGGTGCTGCTCCGCCAGACGAACGCGCGCCTGGACGTCGACCTGATGAGCCCGCACGACGCCCGGCCTGTGCGGCTTTCGTTCGAGAAGGACGGTCACCTTTGGGCCTGCCACGAGGGCATCTGGCAGGATGCCGGCCCCTATCCGGTCAATCGCTGGATCACGGTCGGGCTGACCATCGCCCCCAATCCGCGCTCCGACCATGCCGTCCTGACCGTCGACGGCCGCCACCCGCTGTCGCGCTCGGTTGTCTTCGCCGAGCCGGCGGCCATGCTGGACCAGATTTCCTTCCGCACCGGGCGCTATCGGTGCCGCGGCTACGGCGGCCGCGACCTGCCCGGCGCCGACGACAAGGTGCCGGCCGCTGTCTTCCTCATCGACGACGTGAACCTCACGCCGGTGAGGTAACCGAGCTTCCGCCCCATGGACACGACCCCCGGGCCGGCCCGGACGCGCTGGCGACATCCCCTCCGTCTGCCGGTGTTGCTCGGGGGTGGTGTCTTCGCGGGCGTCCTGCTGTCTGCGGCCCCGGCCGTCGCTACCGGACCAAGACAGACAATCAACCTCGATGCGGGCTGGCGCAGCATCGAGGGCCCGACCGGCTCGGCCCTGGGGGCCGGCTTCCAGCAGCCCGCTTATGACGACCACACCTGGCGCCGGGTCGATGTCCCGCAAAACTGGGACGCGTACCAGGGCTTTCACCAGGTCCGCCACGGCAATCTCCACGGCACGGCCTGGTACCGCCGGAACTTCCATGTTCCCGCCTCGGCGCGCGGCCGGCGGGTGTTCCTCTATTTCGAAGGCGTCGGCTCCTATGCTACGGTCTGGGTTAACGGCCGCCTCGTCGGCCGCCACGCCGGCGGCCTCACCACCTTCACGCTCGATGTCACGGATGCCGTGCACTGCGGCGCCGACAACCTGCTGGCCGTGCAGGCCGACCATCCGTCGCACATCCGCGACCTGCCGTGGGTCGACGGCGGCGACGCCCTCGTGCCGGGATTCTCCGAGGGGCCGCAGCCGTTCGGGATCTTCCGCCCGGTTCACCTCGTCATCACCTCCCCACTGCGCATCGAGCCGTTCGGCGTCCACGTCTGGAACGACCGCGATATCTCGGACGCGGCCGCCATCGCCCACGTGCGAACCGGCATCCGCAACCATGGCTCCGCCCCGCGCACCTTCACGCTCGTCACACAGGTGTGCGACCGCACCGGTGCGGCCGTGGCCGAAATGCGACGGGCCTGCACCCTCGCTCCGGGGCGCGCGGTCACCCTGGCCCAGGAAACCCCGCCGATCCCCCACCCGCACCTTTGGTCCCTGCGGTCCCCCTATCTCTATACGCTGCGCTCGACCCTGCGCGAGGGCGGAACCGTCGTCGACCGGGTCGAAACGCCCTTCGGCTTCCGCTGGATCCAGTGGCCCGATCCGCGCGGTCCGCCCGACCGGCCTTTTCTCCTCAACGGCCATCCGGTGTTCATCAACGGCATCGCCGATTATGAGCACAATCTGGGAGCGGACTTTGCGTTCACCGCCGCCCAGGTGCGCGCCCGCGTCCGCGAAATCGAATCGGCCGGCTTCAACGCCTTCCGCGACGCCCACTATCCGCACAACCTGCGGTTCCAGCGCTATTGGGAGCGCGACGGCCTGCTGTGGTGGCCGCAGTTCAGCGCCCACATCTGGTTCGACACCCCCGCCTTCCGGCGAAACTTCCTCGCCAACCTGCGCGAGTGGGTGAAGGAGCGGCGCAACAACCCGTCGCTCATCCTCTGGGGCCTGCAGAACGAGAGCGCGCTGCCGGCCGCATTTGCCGCCCGCTGCTGCGAGGTCATCCGTCAACTCGATCCCACCGCCTCATCCCAGCGCCCGATCGTCACCTGCAACGGCGGCGCCGGCACCGACTGGGACGTGCCGCAGGACTGGAGCGGCACCTATGGCGGCAGCCCCGCCACCTACGCGACCGATCTGCGGCGCGACCGCCTCGTCGGCGAATTCGGCGCCTGGCGCAGCCTCGGCCTGCACACCGAGGGCGGCTTCACGCCCGGCGGCCCGCTGAGCGAAAACCGGATGTGCGCGCTGATGGAGACGAAGATCCGCCTGGCGGAGTCCGTGCGCGACCGCGCCTGCGGGCAGTTCGCCTGGATCTTCACCACCCACTCGAACCCGGGGCGCGACATCGGCGAGCGCGGGCAGCAGCTCTACGACGGCATCCGCGTTCTCGACCGCATCGGGCCGGCCAACAACAAGGGACTGTTCACGATCTGGGGCGAGCCGACCGACGCCTACTACCTCTACCGGTCCAACTACGCGCCGCCGGCCACCCAGCCGATGGTCTATATCGTGTCGCACACCTGGCCCGACCGCTGGACCGCGCCCGGGATCAAGAACGACATCGTCGTCTATTCGAACTGCGACCAGGTGGAGCTGTTCAACGACGTGGGGCACGATCCACTGGGGATCCGCACCCGCCACGGCATCGGCACGCACTTCCGGTGGGACGGCGTCGACCTCCGGTACAACGTTCTCTACGCCGAGGGCCTCATCGACGGCAAGGTCGTGGCCACCGACTGCACCGTGCTGCATCACCTGCCGCCCGCGCCGCACCTCGATCAGCTCGAGTCCGCCGGCCACCGGCCGGACCCGATCGCGCCTCTCCCCGGCCAGCACTATCTCTACCGCGTGAATTGCGGCGGGCCCGGCTACACCGACAGCTTCGGCCATCATTGGCGGGCCGACCGCGCCTGGCCGCCGGGCGACTCGT
>JBJKRV010000155.1:0-2798 GCA_046704465.1 Opitutaceae bacterium
CGGTCGTGTGCGCCACGTGCGGATAGACCAGGTAATAGATGCCCCGCCGTGCAAAGACGAACGGTCCTTCGATGAGGCCCCTGGTCGGCAGATGCCGGACCACCTGCGGCGGCCCGGCCAGCCCGAGCATGTCCGCCTTGAGCCGCGCGACGAAGATCTTCCGCTCGGCGTAGAACAGATACGCGCTGCCGTCGCGATCGATGAACACGCAGGGGTCGATGCCGTAAACGCCCTTGATCGGCCGGGGTTCCGGCTTGAACGGACCGTAGGGCTGGTCGGCGATCGCGACGCCGATCCGGAATCCGCCGGTCCGGGCCAGCGCCGGGAAATAGAAATAGTACTTCCCGTTCTTGTGGGCGCAGTCCGGCGCCCACATGCTGTACGAGTCGGGTCTGACCCAGGGGACCTCGTTCTGGCTGACGATGACGCCGTGATCCGTCCAGTCCGTCAGGTTCTTGGACGAGAAGACGTGATAGTCCGCCATGCAAAACCACCCGGGGCGGCCCTTGCCCGGAACGGCGATGATGTCGTGGGACGGATAGACATACACCTGGCCCTCGAACACGCGCGCCGACGGGTCGGCGGTGAACTGGTCCATGATGAGCGGGTTGGTGGCGAAGGCGGTGCCGGCCGCCAGCAGCCCGGTGACGACAATCAGGAAGCGACGGATCGTGCAGCTCATGCCGCGGGGCGTCCCCGGCCGGATCGAGACGGCGGGAAGGCGCCGTCGGAGGATCGCCTGCGACCGGCAAGTCGCTGATGGGCCGGATGGCAGGCGCGCCGCCCAGACTGCGCCGGTCCGCGGTTGCGCCGGTCCACCCTGCGAGGGGCGCCGCGCGACTGTGCCCCTACGATCGGGGCGGAAAATCGGACGGGATTCCACCGGGCTTCCAACCAATCGTTCGCGGTTTTCTGCGGGTCGTTCCCACGGCGGTTCGTCAATCGCGGTTCACGCCGACGACAATCTGGGTGAACGAATTCGCCGGGAAGGTGAAGTGGAGCGTCGAGCCGCTGGCGGGCACCTGCTCGGTCTTGGGCGGGTAGGCGGCGCGGTCCGCGTAGGTGTAGGGCCGGTTGGTGGTGCCGGTGCTGGTGATCTCGCTCACCGAGGCGCTGCCGGCGAAGGTGCCGGTGACGCTCTGGATGTCCGTGGCGATGGCGTGGTCCTCGTCGCGGTTGACGACGTTGATGACGACCTGCTTCGCCTGCGGGTTGTAGACCGACGACACGTCAAGGTAGGGGATGTTCTGGTAGTGCTTGCCCGTCGAGAAGGTGCCGCAGTCCACGAACGTGTCGAGCGCCTCGCCCCGGCAGCGGGTGGAGAACAGCTTGAAGGCGTAGAACGTCGGCGTCTTGTAGGTTTGGCCCGTCTTCAGGTCGCGGCCGAGAAGGGAGGTCAGCAGGGTGTAGTTGGTCATCTTGACGACGTCGGCGTGCCGGATGAAGGCGTTGAAATACTCCGCCAGCACCAGGGTCGAAAGATGGCCGCCGCGGAAGGGGGGCGCCCACTCATCGATCGCGAGGTACATCGGCCCCTTCTTCCGGACATCGGCGACGGCCCGGAGCTGGCCGGCGGTGATGTCGATCGCCCGCTCCAGGTCGACGTCGTGCTGGCCGAGGAGGACGTCGTAGTTCTTGGCGTCCCCCCAGTAGCGGTGGATCGAGAGGTAGTCGGCGATGCCGTAGAGCCCCTGGATGACGGTCCAATTCCAGTTCACCCAGTTGAGGTTGTCCTGGTACCAGGAGGAGCCGCTGGCGATGAAATGGAGCTTGGTGCCGGGCGAGGCCAGGCGCATGGCCTTGGCCGTCTCGACGGCGAACTTCACATAATCCTTCGCGTCCTTGTGGCCGATGATCCAGGGCTCGCCGTCGACCTCGTTGCCGAGGTCCCAGTACTTGATGTCGTAGGGCTTCGGGTGGCCGTATTCCGCGCGCTTGTCCGCCCAGTAGGAGCCGACCGGCGCGTTGCAGTATTCGACCCATTCGTAGGCCTCCCGGATCGTGCCGGTGCCCGCGTTGATGCAGACGACGTTGTCGGAGCCGATCTCCTTGTTGAGTTCCACAAATTCGTCGGTGCCGACCTGGTTGGAATTCACGTCGCCCCAGGCGAGATCGAGGATTTTCGGACGCTGGTCCTTCGGCCCGATGCCATGGCGCCAGTCGTAGGCCGCCGTGAAATTGCCGCCCGGCCAGCGCATCTGGGTGAGTTCCAGCTCGCGGGCTGCGTCGATGATGTCCTTGCGGAAGCCGTACTTGTCGGCCAGCGGCGACTTCGGGTCATAGACCGGGCCGTAGAGCGTGTTGAAGTTCACCCCGTTGCGGTGGCCGCCGATCGGCTCCATGAAGACGCCGTAGATGTGCGGGTCGATCGGACTGATCACATGATCGACGTTGATCGTGATCGTGGCCGTCCGGCCCAGGCCGGTGAACGGCAGGAGGAACGCAAGCGGGGCGAATTTGAGCAGGGTGGTTTTCATTGGCGAAAGGGGCGGAATCTCCGCGGGGCAGGTGCGAAAGGTAGCGGCGGAGCCGTTTTTCGCAACGCGCCAAGGCGGTCACACTATAGCCTGGCCACCCGCGCGTGGGGGGCCAACCCGGGCATTTCCGGGCGGGCCGCGCCTGCCCGGATGTTTCTCCGGAGCGATGGGCCGCCGCGGAGCCGTGCGACGAGAGGGCTCACCGGGGTGCGGCCGGGGACGCAGGGCGTGCCCCATTGATCGGCACAAAGGGCGCGACCGGCCTTCGCCCGAGCGCTTCCGCCTTTGCCGCCGCATCCGCGGGGCTACGGCGGACAGGTC
>JBJKRV010000156.1:0-6520 GCA_046704465.1 Opitutaceae bacterium
AGGCCGGACTGCCCGCCTGGGTCAACGCCGGCACGGCCACCTGGCTCGACTACAACAATGACGGATTGGTCGATCTTTTCATCGGCGGCTATTGGCCCGACAACGTGCGGATCGCCTCCACCCCGACCACCCGCATCATGCCAGACAGCTTCGAGTATGCCGACAATGGCGGCCGGAACTACCTCCTGCGCAATCTCGGCAACGGACACTTCGAAGACGTGACCAAGCAGGTGGGCCTGAACAGCACGCGCTGGACGCTCGCCGCCGTCGCCGCGGATTTCAACAACGACGGCTACCCCGATCTCTTCCTCGCCAACGACTACGGCGTGTCGCAGCTCTACCTCAACGTGGCCGGCCCCCATGGCCGCCGATTCCGCGAGATCGGGTACGCCTCCGGGATTGGCCGGGCGCCGAAGAGCGGCATGAACGCCGCCGTCGGCGACGTCCTTAACGATGGCAGACTTGCCGTCTATGTCTCCAACATCTCCCAGCCGGGCATCCTCGTGCAGGGCAATGATCTCTGGATGCCGTCCGCCCCCGGCTCGCTGAAATTCACCGATATGGCCTCGGTGATGGGAGTGGAACTCGGGGGCTGGAGTTTCGGCGCGCAGTTCGGCGATTTGAACAACGACGGGTACCTCGACCTCTACCTGGTCAACGGCTATTTTTCGGGTCGGCCGCACACGAGCTACTGGTATGATTACTCCGAAATCACCGGCGGGAATGCCCGGATCATCTCGGATGCGAAGAACTGGCCGGCGATGAACGGCCGCAGTCTGGGCGGCTACCAGCACAAGCGGGTCTGGCTCAACGATGGCTCCGGCGGGTTCGAGGAGGTGGCGCAGGCCGTCGGCGCCACCGACACCTACGACGGGCGCGCGGTCGCGCTCGGCGATTTCGAAAACCGGGGCGTGCTCGACGTCGTGGTGGCCAACCAGGACGGCCCGCTGTTGCTCTATCGCAATCATGTGAAACCCGGCCGGCACTGGATCGACTTCGATCTCGAGGGAACGCGCAGCAACCGCGACGCCATCGGCGCGGAGGTGCACGTCTTCTGGAACGGCCAGCAGCAGGAGCAACAGGTCCTCGCCGCGAGCGGCTTCGCCGCCCAGAACCAGCACCGCCTCCACTTCGGGCTCGGCCGCGCCACGAAGGTCGATCGGGTCACGATTCTCTGGCCGTCCGGGCACACACAAGTGATCGAATCTCCCTCGATCGACAGGCTGCACCACGTTCGCGAAACTCCATGAGCCCCGACCCGGGTACCGCCCCGCTGGCGCCGATCCCTCCGTCGGCGCGCCCACTCTGGCGGCGATTCTTCGATCCGGACAATCGCTTTCTTCCGCCGATCCTCATCACGATCATCCTGCTTTCGGGCCAGCTGGCGTTCGGGATGCTGGAAAGCTGGTCGCGTACGGCGCTGGCGATCGTGACGGCGATCGTCATGGAGCTCGTGCTCAGCCGCAGCATGTCCGGCAAGTGGCCGCACCTCGCCAGCGCCTATATTTCCGGCATCAGCGTCGGCATCCTCGTGCGATCGCCGTTCTTCTGGCCCTACGCCCTGTGCAGCGTGTTGACCATCATGTCGAAATACGTGCTGCGCTGGCGGGGGAGCCACCTGTGGAATCCGTCGAACTTCGGCGTCAGCGTCATCTTCTTTCTTTATCCGGCGGCGGCGGCGTCGCTGAGCATTCAGTGGGGCAACAATCTCTGGCCGATGCTGATTGTCTGGGCGCTCGGCTCAATGACCATCGGACGGCTGAAGCGCTTCCACATTTGCCTCACCTATGTCGTGTCTTTCTTGGTGCTGTCGTGGGTGCGGAGCACGATCACGGGCCATCCCTGGTCGTCGAGCGTCGCGCCGCTGACGGGACCGATGTACCAGTTGTTCGTCTTCTTCATGCTCACGGATCCGAAGACGACCGTGAACGGCCGCCGGGGCCAATGCGTCGTCGCGGCGCTGGTCGCCGCGGCCGAGATGCTGCTGCGGCTCAACCAGGTGGTTTACGCTCCGTTTTATGCCCTCTTCCTGGTGGGCCCGGCCGCGAAGGCGATCGAGCTCGCCGGCCGGCGAACCGGGAAACCGGACGTCCGCCGCGCGGAGGCGACAACCGGGGCCCGCGGCTGAGCGAAACTGACCGGACACACGAGGGGCAGAGAGCGTTTCTCGCGACAGGTATTCCCTGGTCTTTGCCGAAGCCGGTTCCGGAGGGTTAGCGGATACAGCCGCCACACCCCGCGCCTCCGCCTATTCCACCGTGACGGACTTGGCCAGGTTGCGCGGCTTGTCGACGTCGCGGCCGAGCTCCACGGCGATGTAGTAGCTGAGGAGCTGCACCGGCACCGACGCGACGATGGGCAGGACGGCCTCGTGGCACTCGGGGATCGTGATGATCTCGTCCGCCAGGCCGGCCGGCAGCTCGCAACCCTCGGTCGTGATCACGATGGTCTTTCCGCCGCGGGCCTTGATCTCCTGGATGCTCGAAACGAGCTTGGGGAAGATCTCGCCGTTCGGGGCGAAGAACACGGTCGGGCAGTTGCTGCTGATGAGGGCGATCGGGCCGTGCTTCATCTCCGCCGCCGGGTAGCCCTCCGCGTGCACGTAGGAGATCTCCTTGAGCTTGAGCGCGCCTTCCAGGGCCACAGGGTAGAGCGAGAGGCGGCCGAGGAAGAGGAAGTCGGGGTACTTGGCGTACCGGCGGGCGATGTCCCGGATATGCGGCGCCTGCTCCAGCACCCGCCGCACCTTGTCGGGCGTCTGCTTCAGGGCCTCCACCAATTGCAGGCCGTCGCTGAAGCTCATGTCGCGCATCCGGGCGACGTAGAGCGCGAACATCGCCGCAATCAGGAGCTGGGAGGTGAACGCCTTCGTCGAGGCGACGCCGATCTCCGGGCCGGCGTGCTGGTAGATGCCGCCGTCGGATTCGCGCGCGATGGTCGAGCCGACGACGTTGCAGATCGCCATCACGCGGTAGCCCTTGCGCTTGGCCTCGCGCAGCGCCGCCAGCGTGTCCAGGGTCTCGCCCGACTGGCTGATGACAAAGAAGAGGGTGTTCGACCGCAGGGGGGCGTTGCGGTAGCGGAACTCGGAGGCGTAATCGACCTCGACCGGGACGCGGGCGAAACGTTCGAGCAGGTGCTCGGCGACGAGGCAGGCGTGCCAGGCGGTGCCGCAGGCGCAGAACTGGAAACGGTCGATCTGGCGGAAGTCCGCCGGCGTGAGGTTGAGCCCGCCGAAGTTGGCCGTGCTCTGGTCCTCGGAGAACCGGCCCCGCATGGCGTTCTCCAGCGCCGCGGGCTGCTCGAAGATCTCCTTCTCCATGAAATGGGCGAAACGGCCCAGGTCGGCGTCCTCCACCGTCCAGGTGACCCGGTCGATGACGGGCGAGATTTCGGCGAGGTCGAGGGTGGTGATGGAGAAACCCTTGGCGGTGACGTGGACGATCTCGCCGTCCTTCAGGTAGACGACATTCTGGGTGCGGCTGATGATGGCCGAGACGTCGCTGGCGATGAGATTCTCGCCGTCGCCCACGCCGAGGATCAGCGGCGAGCCTTTCCGGGCGGCGACGATCTCGCCCGGCGCCTCGGTGCAGAGGACGACGATTCCGTACGTGCCCTCGACGTGGCGCAGGGCCTTGCGCACGCTGTCGAGAAAGCGGCTCCCCTCGGTTTGCGCCGGCTCCTTCTCATAATGATAGGCGATGAGGTTGGCGAGGGCCTCCGTGTCGGTCTCCGACGTGAACGTGTAACCCTTTTCCAGGAGAAATTTCTTCATCCCCGTGTAGTTCTCGATCACCCCGTTGTGGGCGAGGGCGAACCGGCCGTCGCTGCTGACGTGCGGGTGGGCGTTGGCCTCGGTGACGCCGCCGTGGGTCGCCCAGCGGGTGTGGCTGATGCCGGTGGTGCCGGCCAGGCGATGCTGCGCAGCCTGCTTGACGAGCGCGTCGACCCGGCCCACCAGCTTGACGACCTCGAAGCTCCGCTGACGCTCGACCGCGACCCCCGCCGAGTCGTAGCCGCGATATTCGAGCCGCTTCAATCCCTCCAGCAGGATGGCGGACGCCTTTTTTTTGCCCACGTAGCCGACGATGCCGCACATAAATTTGTTCTTTAGACTGGCGATTTTACCGAGGCGCGCGAAATTGAGGCAAGGCTATTGAGTACCGACCGGCCGCATGCTTTCCCGCCGAAGCCCGAAGGGACCGTGAATTGACGGAACCGGGCCCGACGGGCGACGGTCAGCCACTCAAGCCTCCGAAATCATCATGACTCCGAATCCCAGCGTACTCGCAGTCATCCTGGGCGGTGGACGAGGCACGCGCCTGTATCCCCTGACCAAGGAGCGGTGCAAGCCGGCGGTGCCGCTGGCCGGCAAATACCGGCTGGTCGACATCCCGATCAGCAACTGCCTCAACTCGGGCATCAACCGGATCTTCCTGTTGACGCAATTCAACACCGCGTCGCTGCACCGCCATGTGCAGAGCACGTACAACTTCGACTCGTTCGGCCACGGGTTCGTCGACATCATGGCGGCGGAGCAGACCGAGAAGAGCCTCGACTGGTACCAGGGCACGGCCGACGCGGTGCGGCGGAACTTCGTGCACTTCCGCACCCACCCGCACGACTACCTCCTGATCCTCTCCGGCGACCAGCTCTACCGGATCGACTTCCGGACGGTCATCGCGCAGCACATCGCCTCCGGCGCCGACGTGACGATCGCGGCGATGCCGGTTCCGGTGGCAATGGCGGAGGCGCTCGGGATCATGCGGGTGAACGACAATCTCGAGATCCAGGAGTTTGCCGAGAAGCCGCGGGATCCGGCCCTGGTCGAGAGCCTCACCCTCAGCCCGGCGCTGGAGGCGCGTCTCACCAAGACGGGCGCGGGCAAGCACTGCCTGGCCTCGATGGGCATCTACGTCTTTACCCGCGGCGTGCTGCGGGCCGCCCTCGACAACCACATGAGCGACTTCGGCAAGGAGGTCATTCCGAGCCTCCTCGGACAGAAGCGGATGTTCGCCTACCTCTTCGAGGGGTATTGGGAGGACATCGGGACCGTGCGCGCCTTCTTCGACGCCAACCTCGCCCTGGCCCAGCCGCTGCCGCCGTTCAACTTCTACACCCACACGTCGCCGGTCTACACCCACGCGCGTTTCCTGCCCGCATCGAAGATCAACAAGTGCTTCATCGACCACGTGGTGGTCGGCGACGGCTCAATCATTACCGACACCAAGCTGAAACACTGCGTGATCGGCATCCGGTCGATCGTGCGCGAGGGCTCCGAGCTCGAGGACGTGGTGATGATGGGGGCGGACTTCTACGAGGGCGACGAGGAGGTCAAGGCCAACGCCGCCCAGGGGGTGCCCAATGTGGGCGTGGGCACACACTGCCGCATCCGCGGGGCGATCATCGACAAGAACGCGCGGATCGGCGACGGGTGCTCCCTCTCTTCCGACGGCAAGGCGAACGGCGATTATCCGCACGGTGTCATGGTCCGCGACGGCGTGCTGGTCGTGCCGAAAGACACGGTCATTCCCCCCGGCACGACGATTTGACGCCGGCGGTCCGGCCGGTCAGAATGGCGGCGGTCGGAAACGCCCTCAACCCGGAGGAGGTCGCCATGAAGAAGATCCTGGTCTGTACCGACGGTTCGGCCTACGCGTTCGTCTGCTACGATTACGCGGCCTGGATGGCCCGGCGCACCGGCGCCGCCCTGGAGGTGCTGTATGTCTCGGACCTGCGGCAATTCGAGGTCCCGATGGTTGCGGATCTCAGCGGCAGCCTCGGAGCGCAGCCGTACCAGGCCGTGATGGGCCGGCTGCAGGAGTTCGAACAGGAGCGGGCCAAGGCGATCCTCGATCAGGCCCGGGACCATTTCGCCGCCCGGGATCTGCCCGCGGGCGCCACCTACGTCCACAAGCTCGGCTTCCTGGTCGACACCTTTCACGAGTTCGAGGCCGAGGCGGACCTGATCATGCTCGGCAAGCGGGGAGAGAACGCGAATTTCGCGACCGAGCATCTCGGGTCGACGATGGAGCGGGTCGTGCGCGCCAGCCACCGGCCGTGTCTCGTGACCTCGCGGTCGTTCAAGGCGTTCGAGCGGTTGCTGTTCGCGTATGACGGCAGCCGGAGCTGCCAGAAGGCGCTGGAGTACCTGTCCACGTCGGCCACGTTCAAGGGGCTGGAACTGCACCTGGTGACGGTGGCCTCGGCCGGTGAGGAGGAATCCGCGCTCAAGACGCTGCAGTCGGCCGAGGGGGTGCTGCGCGCGGCCGGCTGCGCCCCGGTCTGCCAGATGCTGGTCGGAGGCGTGGACAGCGTGAGCTGCAGCTATGCCGAGGCGCGCGGCATCCAGGTGCTGGTGATGGGGGCCTACGGGCACAGCCGCATCCGCCACCTCGTCATTGGCAGCAACACCACCCCCATGGTGCGGCATTGCCGGATCCCGGTGCTGCTGTTCCGGTGAGAGGGCGGACGCCGAGGCGGGCGCTGAGAGACCGACGGGCGTCGGGCGGGTTCCGGT
>JBJKRV010000157.1:0-3692 GCA_046704465.1 Opitutaceae bacterium
GCGATCTCGACGAGCGAGAAGGCCGAGATCGTCAGGGCCTGAAGGAACTCCGCCCGGCGGGTTTCCTGGAACGACTTGAAGCCGTCGGTGTACCGGGCGAACGCGATCGAATGCACGATCCCGTGCAGCGGCCCGTGGGCGGCACCGACCTCCGCCGCCAGGCGTTCGACGGCCCCCTCCGCCTCGACGTCGCACACATGCACGGGGCGGTCCGCCAGCTGCCCGGCCAGAGCCCGCTTGCGGTCGTCCGACCGCACGCTGTAGACGACCCGGGCCCCTTCCTCCTCGAGGGTGCGGGCGATCGCCCAGGCGACGCTCTTCCGGTTGGCGACGCCGAAGACCAGCACCCGCTTCCCCGCGAGATCGAGGAAGCTCATGGGGCGGTCGGATTGACCGCCGGCGGTCGCGAACCGTTGGACGAGGTCTCGACCAGGGCGACGCCGAAGTCGACCGTCAGCACCTTGCGGTCGTCGGCCGTGCGCACGGTGCCGCTCAGGAACATGAAGCGCCCGAGGCGATCCTTCAACCGCACCTCGATGATCAGTTCGTCGCCCGGCTTGACCGGGTGCTTGAACTTCACCTCGGTGATGCGCGTCAGCACCGGCGTGAAGTGGCCCAGGTCCTCGCCCTTGGCGGCGGCCTGCTTGGTGAGGAAGATGCAGCCGGACTGGAAGACCGACTCGCAGATGAGCACCCCGGGCATGATGGGGTTGCCGGGATAATGCCCCTTGAAAAAGTCCTCGTCGGGCCGGACCCGGCGTCGGGTCGTGAGCGTATCGCCGGTCTCGGCGATGATCTCATCGACGAACAGGAAGGGCGGCCGATGGGGAATGAGCTTTTCGATTGGCTCCATGAGGTAATTCCAGGCTGGATTGGCAACCTCCCGGGGGTGGCGCCGCTCAGGATCCGTGCAGAGCGGACTCTGCGGGGTCTGGCGCACCGGCGGGACGGCTTCTGGCCAAAAGGTACTTGTCGATGTTGTTGGCGGCAATCACGCCGTAGTTGATCGTGCCGAGCCAGCCGGACATGATGATGCCCACCGACCCGGCGTGATAGAGTCCGGCCAAATGCCGGGACAGTTCCATGGAAACTTTCAGGCCCTCAAACTTGGTCCCGAACGACGTGCCGAGCCAATGCCGGGTGTAGTGCTCGATGGTGCGGGGCGTGGCCGCCTCCATCCAGTCGATCCGCCCCCGCACGCCGGGGATGAAGCGTTCGAGGCTGGCGATCGATTCGTCGATCAACCGCTGCTTCTCCCCCGCGTACTCCTCCGCCGACAGCCGGTCCCAGTCCTCATAGCGGGCATTGAGCGAGCACACGACCGTGTAGCGGCCGGATCCCGGCCGCGTTTCCGGGTAATAGACCGAGAAGGTCCGGCTCGTCGTGTGGAAATCCACCAGCTCGCCGCTCGTGAAGCGCTCCGAGTCCGACACGAAGATGAGATCGCCGATGTGCGGGATCGTTTCGCCCTTGCGGATCCCGAGATATACCTGGCACGAGCTCGTGTTGATCCGCACCGCCTTCGCCTCCTCCACAAACGCGGGACTGAAATGCTCCGCGCCCACCAGGCGGAAGATCGTGCCCTTGATGTTCGAGTTGGACAGGACCGCCCCGCAGCGGATGGTGCGCCCGTTGGCCACCACTCCTGTCACGCGCCGGGCTCCGTCCACCTCCTCGACCAGCACCTTTTCCACCAGCACATGCTTGCGGATCTCCACGCCGTTGCGCTGCAGCTCCTCCGCCATCTTGCGGATCAGCAGGTCCGTGCCGCCCCGGAAGGTGTACACGCCCTTGCTCATGAAGTTGGAGAACACGATGCCGTAGGTGATGGCGGGATCCTCGAGCGAGGAGCCGTTGGCGTAGGCGATCGGCTCCATCAGGAAGCGCTTCACGTCGTCCCGGCCGGGGAAGTAGCGCTCGAGCATCGACCCGGTCGTCTCGGGATTGTGGTCGTAGAAATTCATCGCCCGCAGCTCGGCAAAGAAGCGGTCCACGGTTTCCGGCGGCACGCGGAAGCGCTCGATCAGCAGGCGGGTGAAGTCCGTGCGGTCGAAGGTGGTGGTGAGGTCGAACTGGGGATTGACGAACCGGATGCCCTTGAGCTGGACGATCGAGTCGGCGATCTCCTGGGTCCAGTACTTGCGGGCCGACTTGACCATGCCGACCGGGAAGCCGTGCAGGGAGATGTCGAAGATGTGTCCGCCCCGGCGGGTGAACCAGGTGGCGAGGCCGCCGAGCTGGTAGTGATGCTCCAGGACCAGCACCTTGCGACCGCACTTGGCCAGGGTATTGGCCCCGGTCAGGCCGGCGAGGCCGCTGCCGATCACGACCACGTCGTAGGCGTCTTCAATTCCTTTGAGCCAGTCGTAAGCCATGAAGCGTTTCAATAAGGAGGCCGGGTTTCCGCGGGGCAACGCGGAAATCTCACTCCGGGCGTGGCGTCGGTGCTCCCACCTGTAGATCCAATCTTGGTTAGGTTTTTTTGAAGGACCAATTGGGATCGAAGTCGGAATTGGTTTTGAGCAGACCTACGAGGATGCGGAGCATCTTGTGAGAGATTGCGCCCAAGATGGCGGGCGTGGTTTTGCCGTGTTCGGCCAGGCGTTGGGCGAAAGCGCGCAAGAGCGGGTTATGCCGTTTGGCGACCAAGGCGGGCATGTAGAGGGCACGACGCACGAACTGGTTCCCCTTGCGCGAGAGGGTGGTTCGCCACTCGGCTTTGCCGGACTGTCGGCGATGCGGCGTCAGGCCGGTCCAACTGGCGATGGTCCTGGGATCGGTTGCGGGGCTGATTGGCGGCAGCTCGGCGATCATGACCGCCGCGGTCACCAGGCCGACGCCTTTTAGGGTCATCAGCCGAGCGACCTGCTGGCGCAAGCCCGGGTATTGCCGGAGATGGTCGGCGATCTGGCGGTCGATCATTTTGAGCTCGGCTTTGATCTGCCGGAGGACCGCTTGGAGATGGGCCCGGCCAAGGGCACCGCTGGTGGGCAGTTGATTGCCCAGGCGCACGCTGGCACCGACCAGCTGGTAGCGGGTGCGTGTCAGTTCGCGCAGGCTCTTTTGCTCAGCCGAGGGCGGGCGCCACGGCGTCGCCGGTTGATGGGCAATGAAAGCGGCGATCGTGCGGGCATCGGCCGGGTCGGTCTTGTTGCGTTGACCGCGGGCACGGGCGTAATGAGCCACCTGTTCGGGATTGAGCAGGAAGACCTCATGGCCGTGGTCGAACAAGAACTGCAGCAGGCCCTCCGCATAGACGCTGGTGCTCTCCACCGCGGCGCGAACCTGGCCGGCGAAGTGTTGGTGCAACCAGCTCTGCAGCTTGCGGAAGCCGGCCGGGTTATTCTCGAAGTGCGCCGGCGAACAACGCCGATCATCGAACCAGAGGGCCGCATCAAAGGCCCGTTTTGCCATATCGATTCCAAGGGAGGGTGTATTATCGTTCATGGGCATTGACCTTTCGTGCGCGCCCGAAAGGAACCTGCGGTCATGGGACACCACCTTGTAGTCGGAGTCATCTGCGGTTATGGTAGAGCTCGCTTGATCCAA
Organism: Opitutaceae bacterium; assembly: GCA_046704465.1. Taxonomy (GTDB): domain Bacteria; phylum Verrucomicrobiota; class Verrucomicrobiia; order Opitutales; family Opitutaceae; genus Fen-1467. The sequence goes on from JBJKRV010000157.1 coordinate 3,550, forward strand.
TGCGGTCTCGTACCGCAGGGGCAGAGGCCCGGTCCGATCTACGTTCGGAGTCAAAGCTCACTGGGCCGCCGTCGGGTTACCGGACCTCTGTCCTATTGGGAACGCTCCCCAATATAGCCATCCAAGCTACAAGGGGCGCCGCT
>JBJKRV010000158.1:0-5211 GCA_046704465.1 Opitutaceae bacterium
AGCCGGATGATGGCCCCGTTCTGCTCCTTGAGGACCAGGCGCCGGAATTCGTCGGCGGTCTTGAGATCCGTGGCCGCGTTCAGGTTGACGGACAGCATCGTGCCCTTGGTGGAACCGACCGCGGCGAGATAGTTGTTGGCCGCCAGCGCCTGCCAGACCTGCGCCGGACTCAGGCCGTAGGCGGCCAGCCGGTCGGGCTTGAGCCAGATGCGCATGGCGAACACGCGCGCCCCGAGGATCTCCGCGCTCTGCACGCCGGGCACGGTCGACAGCTTGGGCTGCACCACGCGGTAGAGGTAATCGGTGACCTGGTTGGCGTTCAGCGCCTCGCTGTAGAAGCTCAGGTACAGCGAGGCGGTGCTCTCGCTCGAGGCCACGTCGATGATCGGATCCTCGGCGCCGGCGGGCAGCTGGTTGCGCACGCGGTTGATCTTGGAGGTGATCTGGGTGAGGGCGGCGTTCGGGTCGTAGTTGAGCCGCAGGTGGACGGTGATCGCGCTGACGCCGGGCGAGCTGTTGGACTCGATGTAATCGATGCCGTCGGCGCTCGCGATCTCGCGCTCCAGCGGCGAGGTGATGAAGCCCTGGATCAGGTCGGCGCTGGCCGCGGTGTAGATCGTGATCACCGAGACCACGGCGCTCTCGCTCCGCGGATACTGGCGCACGTTCAGCGAGGTGCAGGACCGCACGCCGAGCAGGAGGATGAGGAGGCTCACCACGCTCGCGAGCACCGGCCGGCGGACGAACAGATCGGTGAATTTCATCGCGCTCAGGGATGGTCCACCTGCGGCGCCGGGGAGGCCGACGCCGCCACGGCGTTGTTGATCACCACGCGGGTGCCGTTGCGCAGCTTCAACTGGCCGGTGGTCACGATCTGGTCGCCCGCGCTCACGCCCTTGACCAGGGCGACCAGGTCGCCGCGGGTGACGCCCGCCTGCACGAACTGCTGGCGCACCACGAGGTTCGGCTGGCCGGCCTCGTCGCGCCCCTTGTCCTCCACGACGTAGACGGCGTCGCCGTACGGGTTGTACACCAGGGCCGAGAGCGGCACGTAGACGACCTTCTCCGCCTCCGGCAGGAGGACCTCGACCGAGGCGAACATGCCCGAGCGCAGGCGTCCGTCGGGGTTGTGAAAGGTGGCCTGCACCTGCAGGGCGCGGGTGGCGGCGTCGATGCCGGGATTGATGGCGCTGATCTCGCCGTCAAACGCCGCCCCGGGGTAGGCGTCGGTGGTGACCCGGACGCGGTGCCCCACCGCCACCTCCCGCGCGTTCTGCTGCGGCAGGGTGAAGTTGAGGTAGATCGGATCCTCCGTCTCGAGCGCGACGATGGCGGACCCGGTGCGAAGCAACTGGCCGAGGTTGGCCTGCCGGATGCCGAGGCGGCCGGCAAACGGCGCGCGGATCGTCTTCTTGGCGATGGCCGCCTTGATGGCGGCGACCTCGCCCCCGGCCTGGCGGAAGGCCGCGGTGGCGGCGTCGAGGTCGGCCTGGGAGTTGGTCGCGCGGGCCCGCAGCTCCCGGGCGCGGTCGAGGCTGAGCCGGGCCAGCTCCAGCCGGGCCTCCGCGCTGGTCAGCTGCGCCTCCTCGGCCGAGGTGTCCTGGCGGAGCAGGAGGTCGCCCGCCTGCACCGTCGCGCCGGACGCGAAGGCGATCGCGGTGACGACGCCGTCGAGCTCGGCGTCGAGCGTCACGCCCTGCACCGGCGCGAAGCTGCCGACGGTGTGCAGGGAGAGCGACCAGGAGGCCTCCCGGGCCGCCACCGCCGAGACCGCCACCGGCGGCGGCTTCTGCGCCGCCATGGCCCGGCCCATCTTCACGCCGAAGTAGATCCTGGAGCCCACGATGCCGCCGACGAGGACGACCATCGCGAGCAGCATGAAAACCATTTTCCTGCCCATGGTGAATGCCAGTTGAAGGTTGGAGGGGAAAGAGACGGGCGCCCGGTGTCCGGATCAGGGGCTGCCGGCCACGGCCGGCGGCACGTCGCCGGAATCCGGCGCACGGATGGCGATTTCGCCCGGGAGCGAGGCTGACGCCGGGCATCCGATCACGGACCGGCGATTCCCGACCGCGGCGATGCGGCCGACGCCTGCCGGCAAAACGCGCTCACGGCGGCGGTTTGCCCGTTCGCGCCGACACTCGTACCGCGAAACTTCCTGGAAGAGAAGCGGGGCCATTGGACGAAGCTGGATTGGCCAATAAGCGGTCTGACCGTAAGGCGCCCAACCATCCCCGCAAGGCCTATATTGCGGCACGCCCGGCCGGGCCGGTGTGGAAAAGGCGACACGCAGCGGGCAGGTGCACTCGATCGACCTGACGGTAGGAAGGCCGCTGGCGGCCGACTCCCCCATCAGCGACGATGAGCGCCGATCAGCGGTTGGAAAAACGAGCACCGCAGAGGCGGGACAGGTGCAGAGGGAGCAGATCGGGTGCAGGCCAGCTGCGCCCCTACCGCTCAAGCCAGATCGAAGGAAGCGCCCACGGCGGGGTCGTCCGCCGCCGCCTTTGGGCTATGGCGGGAAAGGCCGGAGCCCGCCGCAACGTCTTTCAGAGCGGCATTCCCGTAGGGGCGCGCCTTGGCACGCCCCCGGTGCTTTTCGCGATGACACCGGGCGGAGGGTTCAATATCATCACAATTGACGGAGGTCGTCATGCAGCGGATTCCAGCTTACGCATTGATTGTCCTCGCGGAGGGCCTGGGTACGGCGTCGCTCGTCCTCTTTGCCCTTTTTGTCTTCGCCGGTCCGGTCGTCGCGGTCCGTTTGGATCTCACCGGACGCAGCGTCTTGTATTGGGACGGGCTGCTGTCGCTGCTCTTCTTTGCCCAGCACAGTCTGATGGTGCGCCGCTGGTTCAAGGACTGGCTCGGCCGGTGCCTTCCCGGCCATCTCCATGGCGCGATCTATGCGATCGCCTCCGGCGTCGCGCTGGCGGTTGCGATGTTGTTCTGGCAACGGACCTCCGCCACCGTGTTCGTGTTGGACGGGTTCGCGGCGTGGCTGCCGCGGATCGCCGGCGTCGGCGCCATCGCCGGCTTCGTCTGGGGCGTTCGGTCCCTGCACACGTTCGACACGTTTGGGCGGCTGCCCATCACGGCTTGGCTCCGCGGGCAGACGCTGCCGGAATTCGAACTCGTCGTGCGCGGAGCCTATCAATGGGTGCGGCATCCGCTCATGTTCTTCATGCTCGTGCTCCTATGGAGCAATCCGGAGGTGAGCGTGGATCGCATGCTCTTCAACGTGCTCTGGACCGTCTGGCTGGTGATCGGCGCGGCCCTTGAGGAGCGCGACCTCTACGCCGAGTTCGGGCCGCCGTATCGCGCGTACCAGCACGTGGTGCCGATGCTACTGCCGTGGCGGGGCCCGGTGGGCAAGGCCTTCCTGCCCGCCGTCCCGAGCCCGCGGCCGGTCGATCGCGCGAAAGCGTAGGCACAACGGGGGCGCAGGGCACCGCAGAGGGAGGGAGCAGATCGGGCGCAGGCCAGCTGCGCCCCTACAGCTCAAGCCAAATCGAAGGAAGTACCCGTAGGGGCGCGCCTTGGCACGCCCCCAGAGCCGTCTCCGCCCACGCACGGCCGGGCGCAGGCAAGCGGCGCCCCTGCGATCAAGTCGCGTCGATGGATGGGTCCGCAGGAGCGCGATTTCGCCTCCCCGCCCGTGGCCGCGTGACTGATCTCCGTTGCAGCCGGGACGGGCGCGCTACGTCGACAGCCATTTGCCCCGTGAATCTTTTCGCTCATCCTCCCATCAGCGACGATGAGCGCCGATCAGCGGTTGGAAAAACGAGCACCGCCGAGGCGGGACAGGCGCAGAGGGAGGGAGTGCCGATTTCCAACTACCAAATGCCAACTGCCGATTGCTGCTCCCACATCCCCGACTCGACTCGACCGCTCCGGTCCGTAACAAAGGTGCTCCCATGGCCGCCCGATCCTACCCGCCCCACCCCGCCTTCCGCCGTGCCAGCCGAACCACCGCGCTCGCCCTGGCCAGCCTCCTGCTCGCAGCCTGCGTCTCGTCCCGCGCCGCGGCGGCCGGCGCCGTCGTGGTCGGCGCGGACAATCCCGCGATCCAATACAGCGGTCGCTCCGCCGGCCTCGGCACCCCCGTCGTGACCTTCGGCTACAGCGGCGCCCGCATGCGCCTGCGGTTCGACGGGACCTCGGTGTCGATGCGGATGGACGACGACTCGGGACTGAACTACGCGATGGCGTGGATCGACGGAAAACCCGGACAGAAGTTCCGCCTGGACGCGAAGGACGGCGTCTATCCGCTGGCCGCAGGGCAGGCGCCGGGCGCCCACACCGTCGAGGTGGTGCGCGTCACGGAGTGCAACCTCGGCCTCACGCGCTTCCGAGGCTTCCTCCTGAGCCCCGGCGGCAAGGCGCTGCCGTGGCCGCAGGGCCCCGATCGCAAGATCGAGTTCATCGGCGATTCCATCACCTGCGGCTACGGGGTCGAGGCCGACGACCCGCACGAGCATTTCAGCCCGGCGACGGAGAACTTCTGCCTCGGCTACTCCGGCCTCACGGCGCGGGCGCTCGACGCCGACTACCTCGTCGTGGCCCGCTCGGGCATCGGCATGGTGCGCGACTACAACGGCCCCTACGAGGGCAGCAAGGTCACGATCCCGGGCATCTATCCCGAGACGTTCTATGAGCAGCCGGAGCCGAAGTGGGACTTTCACCGCTTCACACCCGATGTGGTGTGCGTGAACCTCGGGACGAACGACTTCAGCACCACCGGCGTGGACGTGGAGAAGTTCGTCGCCACCTACATCGAATTCTGCGGCCGGGTGCTGCGGCGCTATCCCCGGGCGCAGCTCGTCGTCCTGCAGGGGCCGATGAACAACACGCCGCAGCTCAAGGCGGCGCTGGGCCGCGTCGTGAGCCGCCTGACGAAGGACGCACCGGGGCGGGTCCACTACTTCGAGCTGAGCGCGGAGGGCAAGGTGGGCTACGGCGCCGACTACCATCCCAACCGCGCCCAGTCGAAGATCAACGCCCGCGAGCTGACGGCCTATCTTCGCCGGCTCATGGGCTGGCGGTGAACGGGCGCCGAGCCGGGCCGTGGAGGTTGATAGCCACAAAAAGGCACAAGACGCGCAAAGGAACCGATCCCGCTTTTGCGATTTTTGTGCCTCTTCGCGGCCAGGAAATCCCCGGACCACCACGGATCACGCGGATAAAAATCGCCATCCGTGTCATGCGCGA
>JBJKRV010000159.1:0-3414 GCA_046704465.1 Opitutaceae bacterium
GAAGAACATGTGCTCGGTGCGGGTGAGGCCGATGCCGACGGCGCCGAAGGCGACGGCGTTGCGCGTCTGCTCGGGCGTGTCGGCGTTGGTGCGCACCAGCAGCCGGGTGGCCTGGGCGCACCACTTCATGAGCTGGGTGAAGTTCTTGTAGGTGCGGCTCTGCTTCGCCTCGGCGTCGCCGTGGAGCAGGCCCTGGATGACCTCGGAGGGGGCGGTCTTGATCTCGCCGGCGTAGACCTCGCCGGCGGTGCCGTTGATGGAGATGAAATCGCCCTCCTTGAGGACGGTGCCGCCGACGGTGAGGGTCTTGGCCTCGTAGTCGACCTCCAGCGCGGAGGCGCCGCAGACGCAGACCTTGCCCATCTGGCGGGCGACGAGCGCGGCGTGCGAGGAGACGCCGCCGCGGGCGGTGAGGATGCCCTCGGCCGCGATCATGCCGCGCAGGTCCTCGGGCGAGGTCTCGATGCGCACGAGCAGCACCTTCTCACCCTTGTCGGCGGCCTGGACGGCGCGATCGGCGTTGAAATAGATGTGGCCGGAGGCGGCGCCGGGGCCGGCGGGTAGGCCGCGGGCGATGGCCGTCGCGCCCTTGAGCGCGGAGCGGTCGAACACCGGCGCGAGCACCTGGTCGAGCTGGTCGGCGGGCACGCGGGTGATGGCGGTCTTCCAGTCGATCAGGCGCTCCTTCACCATTTCGCAGGCGATGCGGACGGCGGCGACCCCGGTCCGCTTGCCGTTGCGGGTCTGGAGCATGAACACCTTGCGGTCCTGGATGGTGAACTCGAAGTCCTGCATGTCCGTGAACCGTTTTTCCAGCGTCTGGCGGATGCGCTCGAGTTCCTTGAAGGCGGCGGGCATCACCCGGCGCAGCTCCAGCACGGGCTGCGGCGTGCGCACGCCGGCGACCACGTCCTCGCCCTGGGCGTTCATCAGGAATTCGCCGTAGAAGATCTTCTCGCCCGAGGCCGGGTCGCGGGTGAAGGCGACGCCGGATCCGGAGTCATCGCCGGTGTTGCCGAAGACCATGGCCTGCACGCTGACGGCGGTGCCCCACTCCTGCGGGATGTGGAATTTGCGGCGGTAGACGATGGCGCGGTCGTTCATCCACGAGCCGAACACGGCTCCGACGGCGCCCCAGAGCTGCTCCCACGGGCTGGCGGGAAACTCCCGGCCGGTGCGCTCCTTGACCAGGGCCTTGAAGCGGACGACGAGCTCCTTGAGGTCGTCGGTCGAGAGCTTGGTGTCCTCCAGGTCGCCGTTGCCGTAGCGCTCCTTCTTGAGGCCGCCGATGACGGTCTCGAACGGCTCATGATCCTCGCCCGGGCGCTTCGGCACGCCGAGCACGACGTCGCCGTACATCTGGACGAAGCGGCGGTAACAGTCCCACGCGAACCGCGGGTTCTTCGTGGCCGCCTCGACGGCGAGCACGGTCTCGTCGTTGAGCCCGTGGTTGAGGATCGTGTCCATCATGCCCGGCATGGAGTCGCGGGCGCCGGAGCGCACGGAGACGAGCAGGGGCATCGCCCCGCGGTCGCCGAAGCGCGTCCCCATGATGGCCTCGATGTGGCGGACGCCGGCCTCGACCATCGGCGTGAGCGCCGCCGGGTAGGTGCGCTTGTTGGCGTAGTAGTAGGTGCAGACCTCGGTGGTGATGGTGAATCCCGGGGGGACCGGCAGGCCGATGCGCGCCATCTCGGCCAGGTTGGCCCCCTTGCCGCCGAGCAGCGGCTTCATCGAACCGTCGCCGTCGGCGCGGTTGGCGCCAAACTGGTAGACGTACTTGGGGGCCTTGGCGGCCGTGGATTTCTTCGCCTTGGGGGAGTCTTTCCTGGCTTTTGCTTTTGCGGGCATGTGGATGAACGTTTGAAAAACCTGGGTCGGAATGACCGGGAGATGGGAAGTCTGCATCGCAATCCGGCGCCCATACCCTGTCAATGGCGGAGACGATCCCGGGCTGGAAGAAAGCCCGGCCGGCCCGGGGCGGATCCCGCCGCCGGGGCATGAGCCCGGCGCGGCCTACTCCTTCTTCTTCGCCTCGCGCTGCGCGTGCAGCACGGCCTTGAACATTTGGAGACCCAGCCAGAACACGGCCGCCATGCAGCTGGCGCTCACCGCGCCCCAGAACCACATGTCGAAGGGATCATTGGAGGGCACGTGGCCCTTGAGCACCCAGGTGAAGTAGGCGAACACCGCCAGCGTCATCAGGAGGTCGGTAAACACCGACCTGGGGCTGAGGCGCTTCCGTTCCGGTTGATCCATGGAAGCGAACTAGAATCAGGGTCGGCAATTTGTCCAACCGATATTCTCCGGGGCGCCCGACGCCTCGGGATCGGCGGCAGACCCCGGCGGGCGCAGGCCTACGGCCGGGCGCCAGTTTCCGAACTCAGAACCAAAAACCCCAAACCCAAAACCCAGAACCCAAAACCCGCCTCCTCCATCCCCCTCAATGTCCCGGCGGGGCGGCCAGGGGAGGGGTGGTCGGCACGAACACCTCCATGGTGTCGGCGCCCAGGATCGGTTTGAACCGCCCGCCGTGGCGCCGGAAGGCCGCGAGCATCGGGGCGTTGTCGGACTGGACCTGGGCGTAGAGGTAGCTCATGCCCCGCTCGCGGGCCGTGCGCAGCAGGGTGCGCAGCAGCACGGTGCAGATGCCGAGGTTGCGCCGGGTCTCCCGCACCACGAAGGCCATCTCGGCCGTCCGCCCGGTCTCGTCGAGGAGGTAGCGCCCCACCGCGTGCAGCACTTCCTCGCCGTCCGGCGCCGGCTCAAACACCCCGAGCGCCAGGTCCCGCGTCTGGTCGACGCTGACGAGGCGCCGCGCCCGCTCGTGGGTCATCTCGGAGATGTGATAGCCGTAACGCTGCCGGATCGTCTCCTCGGTGTGCGACTCGAAGAAGGAGATGAGTCTCCCCTCGTCCGCGGGTCCGAGCGGCCGCAGCCGGTGCAGCCGGCCGCCGAAGACGAGTTCGCGCACCGCCGGCGCCTGCGGCGGCCCGGCCGGCGGCGGCACCGCGGGAAAGGCGGCCATCGGATCAAAGAGGGGTGGGGGCATGGTTGCGCCCGGCCCGGAAGCCCGGCCCGGGCGGCGGCGCGAAGGCCGGCGCAGGACGTGGCGCACTCTGACCATCCGCCGCCGCGGCGGATCGCCGTCCTGGAATTTATTAGTCATTGACCGCCGCAAATTAGTCGAAGCTTCGGAGGGAATTAAGGCGCTGGACTGCAATCGCCTGCGCGGGCCCGCGCCCACCGTCGGTTTGATTCTGACACGCGGCGCCGGGGTTTCGAGCCGGAAAATCGGTGTTCGGCGTTGCGTGATTTTTCACGCGGGGCCATTTTCGTTGCGTCACCATGGACTCAGGCGACTCTCCAGCCCGCCGAAGCCGAGCGACCGTTGAGCTGCTCGCACGTTCGCAG
>JBJKRV010000160.1:0-4815 GCA_046704465.1 Opitutaceae bacterium
AGGGACCCTTGGGGGCCGCCGGCGCGTCTGGCGAATCATTGGTCTCCAGCGCCTCCTGCACCGCGTCGAGCAACTGGCCGACCGCGACCGGTTTCACCAGCAAACGGGAAAGAGGCAGGGCCCGGAAACGGCTCATGGTGGCCGGCTCCAAGGTGCCCGTGATTCCCACAATGCGGACATTCGGGCTGATCGCGCGCAATGCCTGCACCAGGCTGGGCCCGTCCATTTCCGGCATCATCATGTCGGTGATCACCAACCGCACGTCACCGCCCGCCGTCTGGACGGCCTGGATGGCTTCCCTCCCGGATTCATAGATCATCACCCGGTATCCGATTCCTTCCAGCGCCTGCCGCGCGACCTCGCGGATGGCCGCCTAATCGTCAACGACCAGCACGAGTTCGCCGCCGGCCCGCCGGTCGGCCGGCAGCGGGAACGGTGGCGTCGATCGGTCGGGTGCGCGCGCTGATGCCGCCGCCGGGAAATACAATTCGAAGGTGGTGCCGCGCCCGGGAGCGCTGTCGACCCGGACGAAGCCCCCGTGCCCCTTGATGATTCCCAGCACGGTGGACAGACCGAGCCCCGTCCCCTTCCCGGGGCCCTTGGTGGAGAAAAAGGGCTCGAAGATCCGGTCCTGATCCTCCGGCGCAATGCCGGTCCCCGTGTCCGCGATGCGAAACCTGACGTACCGCCCGGCCATGGCGCCAGGGGTCTGCGCCGCAGCCGTCGCATCGATCGCCACGTTTTCGACCCCGATCGTGAGGCAGCCCCCGTCCGGCATCGCATCGCGCGCGTTGACGCAAAGATTCATCAGCGCCTGGTGCACCTGGGTGACGTCCGCGTCGATCAGCCACACGTCGGACGGAAGTTCCTCCTCGACCCGGATCGTCTTCGGAAACGTCTCGTCGGCCAGTTTGACCATTTCGCGGACGAGGTGCCTGGGCTCCACCGCCACGCGCTGCCCGCCCGACCCGCGGGCGAAGGTGAGCACCTGCCGGACAATGTCGGCCCCGCGCTGCGCACTCTTCTCCATCATCGCCAGCAGATTTTGGGCGGTGCTGTCCTGGGCGGTCTGGCGCAGCAGGGTCGCGCCCATCACGATCGGCGCCAGCACATTGTTCAGATCGTGGGCGATGCCGCTGGCCAGCGCCCCGATGCTCTCCAGGCGCTGCGCGCGCAGGAACCGCGCCTCGAGCGCCTTCTTCTCCGTGATGTCGGTGTTGATCACCAGGATCGACTTGGGCCGGCCCTGGTCGTCGCGGAGCAGGGTCAACCGGCTCAGAATCGCCAGTTCCCGGCCCGCCTTGTTCTTCTGCCGTCGCTCGCCCGTCCACTCCCCCGATTGCAGGACCAGGCTCACCAGGTCGACGCCCTGGCTTTCGTCGGCCGAGATGAGATCCGGCGTCCGGCGGCGCAACGCCTCGGCGGCGCTCCAGCCGTAGATGCGTTCGGCGGCGGCGTTCCAATACAGGACGGTGCAATCCATCGCCGTCAGGTAGATGGCGTCGCTGGCCTGGTCGAGCATCGCCGCCTGCTCGCGGACGCGCTCGACCGCCAGCCGATGCTCCGTGATGTCGCGCGAGATGCCGACCAGACCGGTGACCTCGCCGGCGGAGTTGCGCAGCGGCACCTTGGTGGTGGACACCCAGGTGACGCGTCCGTCGGGCCAGGTCTCCTTTTCCTCGATTCCGACCAGCGGCTCGCCGGAGCGCATGATCCGCTGCTCGTCCTCGAACGCCTGCCGGGCGTGCTCGCCGGTGAAGAAATCGGAATCAGTCTTGCCCACCGCCTCTTCCGGCGAACGAAGTCCGAATCGGCGCGCCAGGCTTTCGTTGCCGCGGACGAAGCGGCTCTGCCGGTCCTTGAAGTAGATGTAGTCCGGAATCGTCGCCGCGAGACCCGCGAACAACGCCTGCTCCTGCCGCAGCGCCTCCTCCACCCGTTTGCGGTCCGTGATATCGCGCACGCTCGCCACCCGGTAGTCACGGTTCAACTGAACCCGCGAGATGCTCACCTCCACCGGCAGGATCTCGCCGTCCTTGCGCCGGTGCCGCGTCTCAAAAGTGAGCGCTCCCGCCCGGTTCAACTGCTCGGTCCGCAGTTCGTAGGTCGCGCGGTCCAACCCCTGGTCGAGATCGAAGACCGTCAGGGACAGCAACTCGTCCCGGGTGTAGCCGAGCATCCGGCAGGCGGTCTGGTTGACGTCCAGGATCCGTCCGGTGGCGGGCTCGAAGACCTCGATCGCATCGCTGGAGCGCTCGATCAGCTCGCGGAAGAGGCGGAGGTTTCCCTCGGCGCGGACCTGCTCCGAAATGTCGTTGAAGAGCACGGCGAACTGGCCCCGGCTGGGCGAGTACACGCGGACGTCGTAGTGGCGCCCGAGGGACTCGTTGAATCGCACGTCGTGAAGGGTGCCGCCCCGGAGGGCGATGTCATAGTATTGGCGGGTGATCTCCTCGGGCCATTGAAAGGAAAGCTCCGCCGACCTGCGTCCGACCTCCGCCTCGCGCTTCAAGCCGGTTTGGACCTCGAATTCCGCGTTGGCCTGCAGCAGGCGGTGATCCACGGCCCGGCCGGAGGCGTCGCAGATGACCTCGAGGAGAATGAACCCGCTGTGCATGTGCTCGAACAGAGCGTGGTATTTCGACTCCCGCTCCCGCAGCGCCGCCTCCGCCTGCTTCCGCTCGCTGATGTCCCGGGCAAATCCGCAGTTGAATTCGCGGTCGCCCACCCGGACGTAGGTCGCCGCGATCTCCGCGGGAAATTCGGAACCGTCCTTGCGCCGGTGAACGGACTCGCCCGCGAACTTGTGTTCGGTCCGCAGCCGCTGCCACACCCGGGCCATCGCCTCCGGCGTTGCCTGCGGATTGATCAGCGTGATCGACCGGCCCACCAGTTCCTCGCGCGGGTAGCCGAGCATCGCGCAGGCGGATTCGTTGACATAGACGAACCGGTTTTCGGCGTCCATCCAGTAGGCGCCGTCGAAGTGCGAATCGATGGCCCGCCGCAGGATCTCAAGCTGACCCTCCATCTGCCGGCGCTCGGTGAGGTCGCGAATCACAATGCTGGTGCGCTCCTGGTTGTCGGAATCCCGGAACACGGCCGATGACACTTCCCCCTGAAACGTCGTTCCGTCCGGCCGCACGAAGGTCAATTCGCTGTTCACCTGCCCGGTCCGGGCGCGTTCCGCGACGGCCGCGGACACCCGGGGATCGGACGGATCGATGACTCCGGCCCGGCCGATGCGAACCAACTCCGCCTCCGACCGGTCGAACATTTTGCACGCCGCTTTGTTGGCCGAGAGGATCCGGCCGTCGGGAGCCGTGAGCAACACGGCATCCATGCTGGTTTCGATCAGCAGGCGGGCGCGCTCCTCGCTCGCCCGCAACGCCCGCTCCGACTCCTTTTGGTCGGTGATATCCCGGAGGATGCCGACCGTGTACACTTCGCCCTTGATCCGGTAGGTTGAGATCGCCACCGCCAGATCGAAAATCGTGCCGTCGCGACGAATCCCCCGGGTCTCATAGCGCGCCGGCGCCGGCTTGCCCCGGGCGCGATGGCGCGCGTATTTCCGCAGGCGGGCGCGCTCCTCCGGCGCAATGTCGTCGAAGAGCGGCCGTCCGGCCACTTCCGACGGGCCGGCATAGCCGAACATCGCGGCGTACGCCGGGTTGACCATGACCTGAACGCCATTCTTCGCGAGGCCCATGGAATAACTCGAGGCCTCGAACAAAGCGCGCAGCAGCGGTGCGCTGGGCTCCCCAGCCGGCAGCCTGGACTTGCGCCGGCTCCTGGTCCGCGAAGTCCCCGTCTGGCGCGCGGGCTTTCGCGCGGGCTTGGCAGTTCGCGGGCTCATCGCGTTCCCGGCTCGGGACTTCCCGACTGGAGTCGAAACAATGGTCCGTCACCGGGACGCCGCGGCGTCGGGGATGACGGTTCGGTCAAGTCGCATCCGCGACGCCACTCGCGCGAGATTGGCGCCTGAATTCGAACCCTGCACTTGCCTTCGGAAACGATGCCCATGATTAGCCGCCCCGAACCACCCCGGGGCAGGGTTTGGCTGATCCCCGGCTCTCCGACTGCGGACTATTAGGCACGGCCTCACCGCCGATTCAACTTTCAAACGATTTCCTGACCGCAGTCTCCTGGCCTGGGCGATGGAATCCAAGCCGCCGGTCGCCGTCCAACGGGGCTGAGGGTGTCGGGACGCGAGCCCTGGTCCCGAAGGCAGGGGCCCGGAAAAATCGGTCTTTCCAGAGTCAGCCGCGCCACCGATGATCCGGGTCGATCCATGCAGGTTGCCATCCATGGCCGGCGGCGGAATTTCCGCACGGTGGCGTTCGACGCGCGGCGCAACGCCGTGCGGCTGATCGAACAGCGCCTGCTGCCGCACCGGTTTCGCGTCGTCACCACGGCGGACTACCGGGCCACCGCCCGGGCGATCCGGAACATGACGGTTCGCGGCGCCCCGGCCATCGCCGCCGCCGCCGCGTACGGTCTGGCGCAGGGAGCGCGGGCCTTTGCGGGCGGATCGCTCGCCGCCTTTCGGCGGCATGTCGAAGGCGTCGAGCAGGCACTCGCGGCGGCACGGCCCACGGCGGTCGATCCGGTGAACGCGATGCGCCGGGTGCGCGCGGCCATGGCCGCCGGGCGCACCGTGACCGGGCAACAGCGTCTCGCCCTTGCGGCGGCGGACGCCTTCGCCAACGCGAGCGTGCGGGAGTGCACCGCCATCGGAACGCGCGGCGTACGCCTGATCCGTTCGGGAACCCGCGTGCTCACCCACTGCAACGCCGGTTGGCTCGCCTGCGTCGATGT
>JBJKRV010000161.1:0-3811 GCA_046704465.1 Opitutaceae bacterium
GTCCAGTCCCCACCAATCACGCTTCTCCGCTACCGCTTTGTCCCAGACGCGCTTCTCAGAACGCCATGCCTTCTTGTCAGGCCATAATCGTGCTCGAGTGTTGGGATTGACGATTTCGTAGCACAGATTCGGACGTTCTTGCGGCGAAAGAGGGTTTAGGAAAGGTATCGCCTTCCAGACTCCACGAGGATCGTTGTCGGGGTTTGCATACCGGGCATTCGCCTCTTCGTCGCGCTCAAGCAACGCAGGCTTGAACGCCTCAGACTTGGCGAAGACCAAAACGTGCTCTACGACAGTCGTGAATCCGTCGGTGTTGTTACTGCGGGTGTATCTTTTCTGCCATTCGATCTGTGCCAGAAAATTCTCTTCACCAAAGATATCGTTCAAAATGCTGCGGAGGTTGTATATCTCGTGGTCGTCGATGGAGACGAAGATCACGCCGTCCTCGCGCAGGAGGTTGCGTGCGAGAAAGAGCCGGGGATACATCATCGACAGCCACTTGCTGTGGTACCGGCCGTCGGTCTCGGCGTTGGTCGTCAGCTTGACCCCGCCGGCCGACACTTGCCCGGAGAATTTCAGGTAGTCGTGCTAGCCCTCGGCGTAGTTGTCGGGGTAGATGAACTCGTTGCCGGTGTTGTACGGCGGGTCGATGTAGATGAGCTTCACCTTCCCGTAGTACGAGCGCTGGAGCAGCTTCAGCACCTCGAGATTGTCGCCCTCGATGATCAGATTCTCGGTCGTATCAAAATCAACGCTCGCTGACCGGTCCGGGAGCAGGGTGCCTACCGACGGCACCTGCATGACGCGGATGGCGTCGGCCTTGCCCGCCCAGTTGAGTCCATAACGCTCAGGAGGGGCGGCGCCGAATTCGCCCAGCAGTTGCGCCAGCCTCTCCGGCACGAGGCGGCCCTCCACAAAGGCATCCGGCACGAGGGCGCGCAATTGCTCGAGCCGGTTGCGCAGCGGATCGGCGGAGGTCAGGGGCAGGCGTTCCGGGGAAGCGGTCTCGGACATGAGTTAATCAGCCTCCTTTAGCGTTCAGCCGTCAAGTCCGCCGTAAATCGCGCACGACTAATTGCCGGGTGATGCGTTTCACCGGCTGACTGACTATGACAGGGGCTTTAGGCGAGCAATGAGACAAGCTATCGTGGAGCGTTGACGTCCGGACGCCTTGGAAAATGCTGATCGTTTATTACCGATGGACGCCGAGATCTGGAACAACCGCTACGCCGCCGAAGGCTTTGTCTACGGCACGGAGCCAAACGATTTCGTCGCCGCCGTCGCGGAGAGGATCCCGCCCGGTCCCGTGTTGTGCCTGGCCGAAGGTCAGGGTCGCAACGCCGTGTATCTGGCGGTGCGGGGGCACCCGGTGACCGCGGTTGACCAGGCCGAAGCCGGGCTGGCCGGGGCCCGCAGTCTCGCCGCGTCCCGTGGCGTCCCGCTCGAGACGGTCACCGCGGACCTGGCGAAGTTCCGGATCACGCCCGGCGCCTGGGCGGGCATCGTCTCGGTCTGGGCGCATGTGCCGTCGGCATTGCGCCGGGCGGTGCACGCGCAGGTCGTGTCCGGATTGCAGCCGGGCGGATGCTTCGTCCTCGAGGCCTACACGCCGGCACAACTCGCCCATGACACCGGCGGGCCGCGCGATCCGGACCTGCTGCCGACGGCCGCCCAGCTGCGCGAGGAGTTGGCCGGTCTGGACTTCGAGATCCGGCGTGAACTCGAGCGGGACGTCCGCGAGGGAACGAAGCACACCGGCCTGGCGGCGGTGGTCCAGGTGCTCGCCTGGAAGCGCTGAGGCCGGCGCCCGCCGCGCCGCTAGGTTGCGGGCTCCGTGGGGCCGGCCGGCCGGCCGTACCAGCCGCGGGTGCGGTTGCACACGTGGCAGACGGAGAGCATCACCGGCACCTCGACCAGCACGCCCACCGCCGTGGCCAGCGCGGCCGGCGAGGTCGGGCCGAACAGCGTGATGGCCACCGCCACCGCCAGCTCGAAGAAATTGCTCGCGCCGATGAGCGAGCCCGGCGCCGCCACGTTGTGCGGCACCCGGAAGAATCGCATCAGCAGGTAGGCCAGGCTCGAGTTGAAGTAGACCTGCACGAGGATGGGCACGGCGATGAGGATCACCGCAAACCACCGGGTCACGAGATTGTCCGCCTGAAAGGCGAAGATCAGCGTCAGCGTCCCGAGCAGCGCCAGCACGGTGACCGGATGGAAGCGCGCGAGAAAACGCTGTTCGAACCATTCGCGGCCCCGGGTCCGGACGAGCTGGTGCCGGGTGAGGAAGCCGGCCGCGAGCGGAATGACGATGAAGGCGACGACGGACGTCACCAGCACGCGGGCGGGGATGACCACGTGAGCCACGCCAAGCAGGAACATCACGATGGGCGCGAAGACCACGAGCATGATCAGGTCGTTGACCGCGACCTGCGCCAGGGTGTAGGCGGGATCGCCGTCGGTGAGGTAGCTCCAGACGAAGACCATCGCGGTGCACGGGGCGGCGGCGAGGATGATGAGGCCCGCCGTGTAGTGCTGCGCGTCCAGCGGCGAGATGAACGGCCGGAAGACGACCCGCAGGAAGAACGCCGCGAACAGCGCCATGCTAAACGGCTTCACCAGCCAGTTGACGAAGAGGGTGACGAACAGGCCCCGCGGGCGCCGGGCCACGCCCTTGATTCCGGCGAAGTCGACCCGCAGCATCATCGGGTAGATCATCAGCCAGATCAGGACGGCGATGGGCGCGTTGACCTGCGATCCCGCCACGAGTTGCCAGTCGCCCAGTGCCCGGACGGGGCCGGGAAAGGCGACGCCGAGCAGGACGCCCAGCACCATGCAGGCCAGCACCCACACGGAGAGGTACCGCTCGAAGAAGTTCATGCGTTTGGTCGTGCTCATGGGCGGGCCACGGGGGCGGCTTCTCCGCCCAGCCGGAATTGTTCGCCGATTCCCCGCACGCGCAGGGCATCGAGCTGTCCCTCGGGCAGGGCGCAGAAAAGCGAGATGCGCTGGTGCAGTTGCGAGGCCACGGCCACGAACGCGCGCTGCTTCGTCTCTTCCGTGCCTTCGACGGCGGCCGGGTCGGGCGATCCCCAATGCGCCACGACCGGGCTGCCCGGCCAGACCGGGCAGGTCTCGCGCGCGTGGTCGCATACCGTGATGACGAAATCAAAGTCCACGCCGCGAAACTCGTCCCATGACTTGCTGCGGGCGCCGGCGGCATCGAGGCCGTAGCGGTCGCGCAGCACCCAGAGGGCGAGCGGGTTCACGCGGCCCGTGGGCTTGGCGCCGGCGCTGAAGGCCTCGAACCGGCCGCGGCCGAGGGAGCGCAACAGGAATTCGCCGATGATGCTGCGGGCGGAATTGCCGGTGCAGAGGATGAGGACCTTGTAGGGTGGTGCGGAGGCCATGGCGGGAGAAAGGAGCGGACGATTCAGCAGCACAGCGGCACGGCGGCGCGCCGTCTGAGGGGTTTGTGCATGAGCACGGCGGAGTCCGGGCAGAGCGCGGTGAATTCCCGGCTCCGGCGGATCGCCCGCGGGGCGTCCGTCCGTGCCAATCGGCGATAGCCGTGCCGGCGGAAAAAGGCGGCGGCCGTCGTGGTCAGCAGGTGGAGCTCGGTGAGGCCGAGCTGCGCGGCCAGGTCCTCCGCTTCATCGACCAGGCGGGCGCCGATCCCGCGGCCTTGGAGGGCGGGCGTGACAGCGACGGAGCGCAGCAGGCCGGCCTTCCCGTGGGCTTCGATGCCGGCGCAGCCGACCAGGCGGCCGTCGAGCTTGGCGGTCACGAAGTTCAGCATGTGGCCGCCGGTCAG
>JBJKRV010000162.1:0-8933 GCA_046704465.1 Opitutaceae bacterium
AACCTCAACTTCGCCATCGAGCGGAAACTGCGGGAGTGCGGCATCGAGATTCCCTTCCCGCAGCGTGATCTGCACGTGCGCTCCGGCAGCCTGATCGTCCACACCCGGCCGGCAGCGGACGAGCCCGCCCGAATGCCGACCACCGCCGCGGGACCTGGGGCGTCGTGAATCCGTCCGCCATGGTGACCCGGGCCGGTGCGGATGGCTATGTCGACGCCCTGCCCGGCGTCCGGCGCCGGACGCTGGTTCACGGGCCCGGCACGCTGCAGGCCGAGTTCACCCTGGCCGAGGGCGCCGTGATTCCGGTGCACCGGCACCCGCAGGAGCAGACCGGATACCTCATCTCGGGCCGCGTCATCCTGACGATCGCCGGGGTCGACCACGACCTGCGACCGGGAGACGCCTGGATGATTCCGGGCGGAGTCGAACACGGCGCCCGTGCCATCGGAGCCTCGGTGATCGTCGAGGTGTTCGCACCGGTGCGCGAGGATTACCTGCCCTGAGCGCGGTCCGGACGGGGGTTGACCTTCCGGGCGCTGCGAAAAACAATGACGCGCCATGGCGCTCGGACGTTCGCAAGTCAGGGCCTTCTACGACCGCTTTGGTGCCAGGCAGGACAGCCAGGCCTTCTATGAGGATCCCTGCGTCGATCGCCTGGTCACCCATGCCACCTTCGAAACGGCGACGGCGGTTTTCGAATTCGGCTGCGGCACGGGCCGGCTGGCCGAGCGTTTGTTGCGGGACCTCCTGTCGGCGCCGGCCACGTATGCGGGTGCGGACCTGAGTCCCGTGATGGTGGATCTGGCGCGAACGCGTCTCGCCCGATTCGGATCTCGCGCCATCGTGCACCAGACCGACGGATCAATTCGTTTTCCCGTGGCGGACGCCTCGGTGGATCGCGTGATCTCCGCCTATGTCCTCGATCTGTTGTCGGAAGACGACATCAGGCAGTTGCTCGCCGAGGCTCATCGCGTCCTCCGGACCTCCGGCCGGCTCTGCCTGGTGAGCCTGACCGCCGGCTTCGGCGTCCTCCCGCGCCTGGTCGCTGGCGGATGGTCGCTGGTCTACCGGTTGCGTCCCTCGCTGGTCGGCGGGTGCCGGCCGCTTCGGCTGGCGTCGTTCGTCGATCCGTCCCGCTGGACGATTCTCCACCGCGAGACCCTCGCACCCTTTGGCGTGCCATCGGAAGTGCTGGTCGCCCGCCCAGTGTCCGGATGAGCGACGGCCGCCCGGAGCATCTTACGGTGCGGTCCGTAGAAACGGCGGGTAAAGCGAAAGTGCGAGCCGGCCGAGCCGGGGGTCGGGCATCGGCACCTCGAGGCGCTCCGACAGCTCCAGCAGATCGTGCAGGGATCCGACCGAGAGCTGACGGAGCCGGTGTTCGTCGAGTTGCGCCATGCATTGTCGCAACTGGCCGGTAGCGAGATTCTGGCGACCTCCTGCCGCCAGGACAAACGCCAGTCGGATCCGGTCCTCCAGACTGAGCGTCGTGGTTCCCGGAAGGAGTCCGATGATCCGTTCCAAGGTGGCGGTGAAACGGTTCGCCTCGCGCGCCCGGCCCTGCACATAGGCCAGCATCGCCAGCGCGGGCAACGAATCGGGATACTGCGCCAGCACGGGCTCATAGCGCCGCGCCAGCTCCGGCCGGCCCATCTCCTCCAGGTAGTCCGTCATGTGGATGGCGGCGGCCTCCGGCGACTGCGGCGCGGTCACTTCGAACACCAGCACCGACTGCCCCTTGAGCGCCGGGTTCGGCGGCAACGGATACGGGATCGGCCGCAGCCACGGCGGCAATCCCCGGCCGTGAAAGAGCCCGACGATGAAGGCGTCCCGCGGCGCCGGTGCATCCGGCGGCAGGTTGCGGTAGAACCGCACATAGCTGTCCGCAAACGGATCCCACGAGAGCAGCACGATATAGCCGACCTGGTAACGGCGGATCAATGCGCGGGCCGCCTCCGGCGTGGACGCTGAGAAGATGGCCGCCGCATGTTTGAACCCCTCCGTGTTCTCCCAATAGAACGTGCCGAGCCCGCGGAAACTCCCGAAGTAGATCAGGTGATTCGTCGTGGCCGGCGTGCTGGCGACGATCACCGGCGCGTTTCCCACCCGCAACCGGAGCCACTGCGCCACGTCGCGCTCCGCCAGCCGGTGCACGTTCTGAAGCGTCAGTTCCCGCGGGCGGGCGAACTCCCGGAACAACCGGACGGTTCCAGGCAGGAGCAGGAGCCCGCACGTCGCGACGCCCCACGCCACGGTGCGTCGCGACGCCGCCCGCTCCATCGCCGCCAGCACGAACGCCAGCAATGCGAAGAGCATGCCGTACTCCAGACCCCACCAGCGGATTTCCCGCCACGTCAGCACGAGGAAAAGCAGCGCCGGCGCCCACGCCAGCACCACCAGCGTCTTCCAGACGCGCGCCACCCGGCGGCTGAACAACAGCGGAAGCGGAACGGCGATCAACACCAGCGGCAGGCCCTGGGCCAGGTCGAAAAGATTGGATCCCGTCCGGGCCAGAAAATGTGAAAGGCTCTGGCCCTCGGCGATGTACCGGGTGCCCAGGAGCCAGACGAAACGGTTGGACACCAGGAAGGTCTCCTTCCCGGTCAACAGGATCGTCACCGGCAGCACCGCCACGGCCGCGGCCGCCAACAGGGCCGCGCGGACATCCCGGCGGTTGAACCCCAGTCCCCGTCCGCCGAGCATCCGGAAGTAGCGACACAACAGTTCGCCGCCCCCGAGCCAGGCCAGCGCGTAGAGCGGATGGTTCACCTCGAGGCGAAAACCGAGATGGTGGGGAAAATACTCCACGAGGTAGGCGACCACGCTGACCGTCGCGCCAGCGATCCCCCAGCGCCGCCAGAGCGTTGGGTCCCGCGTCCACGGCTGCCCTCCGGATGCGCGGCCCATCCACCCGGACCAGACCGCACCCAGTCCGATGCCGACCAGGACCGGCACCTCGCTCGCGGCGCTCACCCACAGGCCGACGCCGCCCGCCACCGCCGAGGCCAGGAACCAGCGCCGCGCCGAACTCCGGTCGGGCAGCCACGCGTGCACGCCCCGCTCCGATTCGGGCAATGAAACGGCGTCGCCGCCTTCCGTCCGGACGATCCCGCCCCCGCCGGCGAGCAGGAACAGCACCGTCATCAACCCGCAGGCTTCGAGGATGCCGTGGTGATCCGGATAGTCGGCCGCGAAATAGAGATTGAACGGGTATACCGCCACCAGGCCCAATGCCAGCAGCCCCGCGGCGGCACCACCAAACCGCCGCGCCACCACCGGGATCAGCCCGAGCAACAGCAGCCCGAGCAGCAGCGGATTGGCCAGCAGCGCGGCATGCTCCACCGCGCTGCCGAGCGGCCGGCCCGAGATCGCGTGGTCGACCGACGCGATCAGCGCCATCCACCAGCGAAACGCCGACGCCCATTGCGTCGGCCGGCCGTAGGGCGCGTTATCGTAGCTGACCTCGCGAATGCGCCACGGACCACGGGCCAGCGTCGTCTGCGTCTGCATGATCCATTGGTACCCGTCCTCGCCGGCGTCCGGCAGAATGAGCGTACGCCGGCCGAGCAAGTAACCGGTCGGCGAGGCTGGATCGACGGTCGGAGGTTCGACCATCACCCCGTAGAGCCCGGAAACCCAGTCCGCGTGGCGGATCCGGTGGGCGCTGTCGCCCGTCAACAGCGCCAGCGCGGCCACCAGGGCGATGATCCAGGAGCGGGGCAAGATCCGTGTGACAGGGCGCATGAATTTCCTCGGCCGGCGCGCTTCGAAATCTGCCGCCGGCGCCCGCCGATTCAAG
Source organism: Opitutaceae bacterium (assembly GCA_046704465.1). Lineage (GTDB taxonomy): Bacteria > Verrucomicrobiota > Verrucomicrobiia > Opitutales > Opitutaceae > Fen-1467. The sequence continues at coordinate 3,800 of JBJKRV010000162.1, forward strand.
GCTCATCACCGATGAGGGTCCGGGTGGCGGTTCCGAGTTTTGGGTTGCAGGGAGACTTGAAACCCAAAACCACGACGTTCAGGGCGCTCCCGCCTGAATCCGCTCCAGCAGCGCGCGCGCCGGGGCATAATCCGGCTTGAGCCGCAGCGTCTCGCGCAACTCCGCGACCGCCTCGGACCCCCGACCCTCCTGGAGGAGCGCCTGGGCGAGATTGAAATGCGTCTCGACATCACCCGGAGCCAGGCGCAACGCCGCCCGATAGGCCGCCGTGGCTTCCGCGTAGCGGCCGGTCGCGATGAAGAGGTTGCCCAGATTGACGCGGGAATTCGGGTCGTCGGGCCGCAGGCGCACGGCCTCCTCCACCTGCGTCAGCGCCTCCCGCGTCCGTCCCAGCCGGACCAGGACATACGCCAGGTTATTGTGCGCCTCCGGGTAGTCGGGCTTGAGCCGCAATGCCGCCTCATAGGCGGCAACCGCCTCGGGCAGGCGCCCGGCCTGGTCGAACGCTCCGGCCAGATCGTAGCGGGCCTCCGCGTCGCGCGGGGCGAGTTGCACCGCCTCCTGCAGGCGCGCGATCGCCTCCTGCGTCCGGCCGGCTTTCAGCAACGCCGCCCCCAGGTTCAAGGCCGCGGCCGCGTATTCCGGATCGAGATGCAGGGCCTGCTCGTACTCGGCGATGGCTTCCGGTCCGCGGTCCAATCCGAAGAGCGCCCGCCCGAGATTGTAGTGCGCGACCGCCAGCTTCGGGTTGAGGGCGACGGCCCGTTCGCACTGGGCCACGGCTTCGCGGATCCGCCCCTCCTGAAACAGGATGCTGCCGAGATTGTTGTGCGCCTCGGCGTAGCCCGGATTGAGTCGCAGCGCTTCGTGGAACTGCGCCACGGCCTCCGCCCGGCGGTGGTCGCGGCCGAGCAGCACCCCGAGGTTGTAGTGGGCGCGGGCGCTGTCCGGCACCTCGGCCACCGTGTCGCGCCAGATGCCGAGTTCGGTGCGGTAGGCGTCGACCCGCCGCGCCGTCACCCACCCCAGCGCGACGGCCAGCGCGAGCCCGACCGGCAGAATCCGACGCCCCAGCAACCGAAACAGGCCGAGGACGGCAGGGACGACGATTGCGGCCAGCGGCAGATACATCCGGTGCTCCCCAATCGTCTGCGACGCCAGCGGGATGAAACTCGAACTCGGCGCCAGGACCAGGAAGAACCAGGCACCGAAAAAACCGGCCTTCGGCCGGCGGACCAGTGCCCAGCCCGTCAACACCAGAAGTCCCACCACCAGGAGAGCCTGGGGCAGCACCGCCAACAGGCGGTGGTCCAGATAGGTGCCGTAATCGACGACCAGCGGGTGCGGCCAGAGGCAGAGCTTCAGATACATGACCAGCGCCCGGCATTGGGTCAGCGCGTAGTCCCATGGCGACACCCCGAGCCCGAATCCCACCGTGCCACCGCGACCGTTTTCGGTCGCAATCAGTCCGGCCAGCAGAAGCCAGGTCGACGCCAGTGCCAGGTAGAGGCGCTTCCGGCGGGCCCATGCTTCGCGAAACGTTCCCGCGACGAACGTACGGTCGTACAGCAGCACCACGAGCGGAGCCGAGGCCATCACCTCCTTGCTCGCCATGCCCAGCAGGCAGGCGAGGAAGCATAGCGTGAACCAGAGCGGGGACCGACCGGAGTTGAGCCCATGGGACCAGGGACTACGGACCACAAGACTCCTTTGGCTGACCGAATCCGTACGGCCGACCCGAGGCCTCGTGGTCATTGGTCCCGCCGTCATTTCAATCCCGCGAATGAAGCAGTACAGCGTCAGAAGATAAAAGAGCCCCATGATCGACTCGGTCCGCTGCACGACACAGACGACGGTCTCGCTCTGGAGGGGGTGGACGGTCCAGAGCAGCGCGGCGAAAAACGCGAGCCCGTCGGCGTCGGGCAGACGGGGCGCGCGATCCCCGGTGAGTCGATTCGAGTCGATCGGGCCGTCGAGCGGCATGAGGCGCAACGTCCGGCGCACGATTCCAAACAGAAGCAGCGCCACCAGCAGGTGGATCGCCAGATTCGTCGCATGGTAGCCGCCGACATCCGTCCCGCTGAAAACGTAGTTGATCGCCAGGGAGAGATTGATCACCGGCCGGCCGCGGACCCCGGCGCCGTTCCCCGTGTCCGCCGCCAGCACGGTGCCGATTCGCGACAGGTGCCTGATCGTCTGATTCTGGGTCACCGCCGCCTCGTCGTCGAAAATGAACGGCACGCGGAAGCAGTTGTGGTACGCGAACAAGGCGGCGACCAGGAGCAGGGCGCCCGCCAGGACGGCGGTCCACCGCGACCCCGCGCGGCCCGGCCGATGCGCGTCTGGTTGCATGCGTGCGATCGCGCACGATGACACGGCGCCGCACCGACTCAAAACCCAAAACGCCGATTCCCCGCTCGCCCGCGACTTCCGAAACCGAAGGCCGGAAACCGCGTGCCGACCTCCCGGCGTCGCCCGCCGGCGGCCGGCCGGCCTCGCCGCCCCACGTCCGCGCGGCCAACCCCGAGTTTGTCACGTATTACGTTACAAACTCAGGAGGCGTCGTTCCCGGTGGGGCGCGGCCTGCGACCGGGCCGCCAACTGGCGCCCCCGAGTCGGGCGAGCCGCATCGGGCCTCAGCGACCCACGCCGGAGATTTCGCTCACAAGATGCAAGAACGCCCGTTTGCGGGCGCTGGAGATGCCCCAATCCGCCGGCACGTTCTGGTAGCCCTGCTCAAAGCCCTCCCCCGGCCGGCGGTAGTCGAAGAAGCCCCACGAGGCGTAGGCCTCCACCGCCGCGGTGAAATTGTTCACCGGCCGGTCGAAGCCGTAGTGATCGTCCTCGTTGAAGAGGATCGGCTTGGGGGTGTAGCCCGGCACCGCCCGCGCCTCGCGCACCATGGCGGTGATCCGCGCGGGGTCCGACACGCCGTTGCCGTGCATCAGGAGAAAGTCCGCCACGCGCACGACGTTCTCCCGCGGCACCGCGCCGCCGCCGTACGAAACACTAACGAGCAGGCGCCGTCCGTCGCGCGTCTCGCCCTGCACGCGTCGGATGAGCTCCGGCACGCGCTCCGGACGGAGGATCGCGTGGTGGTAGCCCTCGTTGCACTCGTTGTCGATTTCGACCAGCACGTTGCGATAGCCGTGATCGAGAATCCACTGCGTGGCGTTGTCCGTCGCGCGGATCACCGCCCCCTCGTCCTTCAGCCGTCCATCCTGTCCGAAATAGAAATAACCGACGATCGCCACCATGCCGAGCTGGTCGGCCCGGTCGAGGATGCGGGCCAGCCGGGCCATGTAGGCCGGACGGAGCGCGCCGTCCGGCGTGAAGGCCGAATTGTACCACGGCTGCGCCTTCGAATAGCCCTGCGGGGAACCGCCCTGCAGGTTGATCGTGAATGCCAGCAGGCCGTGCCGTCGCCAGGCCGGCATCGCAGCGACAAACTCGCGGGTGTTGCGCTCCGGATCCCAGCGGCCGGTGTCCGGATAGGCCCACATCGACGCGGTCGCCGGATTGAGATCGTCGAAAATGCCCTGAACCATCCGGGCGTTGAGCAGCAGGCCCTCGATCCGGTGGCCGTGCCAGACGCGGCCGGCGTAGGTCGGCCGGCCGTTGATCGTAAATTCATTCCCGACTATCGCGACCGTGGTGTGCCGGGCGGTCCCGGCCCAGCCGGGCACCGACAACAGGCCGACGAGGGATGTCACGGTTACGACTCGGAACGGATTGCGCATGATTGAGACCAAGGCTGATCGGTTCCCCGCGGCGTTGCAGCTGAAATTCCACCCGGCGTCACCTTCGGCGCAGGTAGGGCGGGAGCAGCTCGATCGCCAGCCGCCGCAGCGCCGGATCGGGGATCTCCACCTCCAGCCGCTCCGAGAGAAACAGCAGGTCCTGCAGACTACCGGTGGTGAGACTCCGCAGTTGCCGCGCGTCAAGCCGGGCGAAACACGTCCGCAGCACGCCGCGCGCGAGATCCGGCCGCCTCCCGGCCGCCAGATCGAAGGAGAGTCGGACGGCATCATCCGGCGCCAGTGGCGCGCCCGTCGGCAGGTCGGCCAGAATGCGGTCGAGCGTGCCGCGGAAGCCGTCGGCGTCGCCCGCCTTGCCCTGAAGATAGGCCAGCATCGCCAGTGCCGGCAGCGAGTGCGGATATTCCGCCAGCACCCGGGCCTCCTGCGCGGCCGCCTTCATCTGTCCCATTTCCACCAGGTAGTCGGCAAGGTGCACCGCGGCCATCTCCGGCGTCTGGTCCGGCACGACCTCGAACAGCAGAATCGACTGGCCCGCCAACGCCGGGTTGTCCGGCAGCCGGTACGGCATCACCCGCAACCACGTCGGCAGGTCGCCGTGCAACAGGCGTTCGGCAAAGGTGCCGGGCGGCAGCGGCTTTCCCGGCGGCACGTCGAGGTAAAGGCGCGCATAGTCCGCGGCGAAGAGATTCCACGAGACGAGGACGATGTCGGTCACTCCATAACGCCGGATCAGCGCCTCGGCGGCCCCGGGCGACGTCGCCGCGAAAATCGCCGCCGCGTGTTCGAGCCCGGCGAGGTTTTCCCAGTAGAGGGTGCCGAGGCCCTTCAATCCGCCGTAATAGATCAGGTCTGTGGTCGTGGCCGGCGAACTCAGGACGACCGCCGGGGCCGTCCCCGAGCGCAGGCGGAGCCACTGCGCAAAGTCCCGCTCGGCGAGGGTCTCCATTTCCCCGCGCGTCACGCCGGCGCTGCGCCCGAGCGACTGCACCGCATTCACCGCGCCGGGCAGCAGCACGAGCACGCAGGCCACCCGCCAGAGGCGCGGCCGCAGGCCCGGCTCCCGTTCCAGCAGGGCGAACGTCAGCATGAGCAGCGCGAACAGCAGGCCGTAGGCGATGCCCCACCATCGCACCTGGTCGGCGGTGAGGGCGAAATACAGCAGCACCGGACCGAGGGCCAGGGCGAGCTGCGCCTTCCACGGCCGGGGCACCGTCCGGCGGCCCAGCAGCACCGCCGCCGGCAGGAGCAGCAGCGCCGGCAGGAAGTTGGACACCAGGCCCAGGGTCGGCGATTTTCCCGCGAGGAACCGGGCGACGCTTTCAAACTCCGAGATCGCCTGCACGTGCAGCCGCCACAGGAACGGATCGGACACG
>JBJKRV010000163.1:0-2559 GCA_046704465.1 Opitutaceae bacterium
GCCGTCGGGATGGCGCGCGCCGGTGCGATCGAGCAGGCCGGAGGGGTTGGCGATGTTCGGCCAGAACCACGATTCGCCCAGGTAGTCGATGCCGCTCCAGATGAACTCGCCGGCATAGAACGGCGTGTCGCGCACGGCGAGCCAGCTCGCCAGGTCGTGACGATTCTCGGTGCCGATGACCTTGCGGCCGGGTTTGGCCTCATGGGCGGCAATCAACTCGTTGTACCGGTAGTTGGTGCCGACCACGTCCAGCATGTCCGCCAGTCCGTCGTTGTAGTCGTGGCTCCGGTTCGGGCGCAGCAGGGCCATGGTGACGGGCCGCGTGGGGTCGTACTCATGGAAGACCTGCAGCAGGCCGGCGAGAATGGACTTCGCGAGTTCGGCGTGGGGCGTGTCGTGGATCTCGTTGCCGGCGCTGTACAGGATGATGCTGGGGTGGTCCCGGTCGCGGCGCACGGTGTCGCGCACGTCGGTTTTCGACCACTGCTTGAAATAGAGGTGATAGTCGTAGGGATTCTTGCCGACGGTCCAGCAGTCGAACATCTCGTCCATCACCAGAAAGCCCATCCGGTCGCAGAGATCGAGGAACTCGGGCGCGGGCGGGTTGTGGGCGGTGCGGATGGCATTGACGCCGAGCCGCTTCAAGGCGGAAAGACGCCGGATCCAGGCGTCGAGCGGCACGGCCATGCCGAAAGCGCTGGCATCGTCGTGCAGGCAGACGCCCTTGATCTTGAGGTTGCGGCCGTTGAGCCAGAATCCGGTGGCCGCGTCGAAATGGGCATCGCGGATTCCGAAGGTGACGGTCTGGTCGTCGAGCACGGCGCCTCCGGCGCGCACGTCCACGGCGGCGCGATACAGGGTCGGATGGCTCAAATCCCAGAGCTGGGGCGAGGCGACGGCCAGGTCGGCCTGGAACCGCACGGTTTTCCCGGCCGGGACGGTTTGCACCGGGGTGTCGGCGGTGGCGACGGCGCGGCCGTCGGGATCGAGCAGGGTGACGTGAAGAGCAACGGCGCGGTCGACGTCGGATTGGTTGACGACCGCACTGCGGACGTCGACGGCGGCGCGGCCGGCGGCGACATGAGGCGTGGTGACGAATGTGCCCCAGTGCGTGATGTGCACGGGCCCGGTGAGCACGAGGCGGACATGGCGGTAGATGCCCGCGCCCTCGTACCAGCGGGAGGCCGGCTGGCGGGAATCGTCGACCCGGACGGCGAGCACGTTCGGGTGATCGGGGCCGTAGCGGAGGTGGCCGGTCAGCTCGTAGGCGAAGCTGACGTAGCCGTAGGGCCGGTGCCCGAGATGGACGCCGTTGATCCACACGTCGCTGTTGGCCATGACGCCGTCGAAGTCGATGAAGACGCGGCGGCCCCGGTCGGAATCCGGCAGGATGAAATGCCGGCGATACCAGCCGATCCCGGCGGGAAGAAAACCGCCCGCCGCCCCGGTCGGATTGTCCCGGGCGAACGGCCCCTCGATGCTCCAATCGTGCGGCACGCGCACGGATGGCCAGGCTGAGTCCGCGAACTCCGGCTGCGCGGCGCCGGGCGCGTCCCCCTTGAAGAAGCGCCAGTCGCGATCAAACGATTCGGTGCTTCGCGCCGAAGCGGCCGGCGCCGCGGGCCGGACCGTGGCACACCCGGAAAGAAGAGCGCCGGCCAACAGCAGGGACAGAGCGAGCCGCCGAACGGCGGTGATGGGGTACGGATACATGCGGTTATCAGACGGCGTTGGACGCCGACGATTTCAAGAGACCCGGGCCGAAGCCCAGGCGAGAGGTAACGGCGTCGAGTCCATGGCGCAACTGGCAGCGCCGGTTTCCGCCGGTCCGGGCCGCCGCCGCCCGCTATTTCCGCAGCGCCTTCATCTGGCGGTGGACAAAAAGGTAATAGATCGTGCCGAGCACGACACACGCGCCGACGACCCAGAGGGTGACCTGTTGCAGATCGCCGCGCATCAACCCCTCATCCTCGCCGGCTTTGAGGCCGATCCAGGCCAGAACGGAGCACCACACCCCCGACCCGGCGAGGGTGTAGACGGAATAGAGCCGGAAATCCATGCGCACGATGCCGGCCGGGATGCCGATGAGGTGGCGCACGACCGGCAGGACGCGGGAAAAGAAGATGCCGAACGACCCGTAGCTATCGGCCCAGCGCTCAGCCGCGGCGATTTTCTCCGGGGTGATGAGCAGGATCTCGGTGCCGCGGTAGGTCGCCGCCAGCAGGGGCGCGAGGATGACGATGGCCAAGCCACGCGCGACGGGGTTCCGGGACTGACGGACCCGGGCGGCCCACTGCCGGGCTTGGGCGATCTTTTCGAGCGGCTTGGCCATGAGGCGGCCATACCGCATGACCAGCGGCCGCCCGGCGGTGCGCGAGACCCAGTACATGATGGTGGCCCCCAGCCAGCATCCGACCGTGCCGGCAATGATCACGCCCGGCACGCTCATGCCGCCTTTCGTATGGGCGAGGTGGGCCGCAAACGGGATGACCATCTCGCTCGGCAGCGGCACCACCGAACTCTCGATCGCCATCAGGAGGACGATCAGGGGGTAGCCGC
>JBJKRV010000164.1:0-5712 GCA_046704465.1 Opitutaceae bacterium
TGTCCGGCCGGTGCGCCGGATAAAGGACAAATTTGCGCCGGGTGCGCCACCGCCTCAGGCCGGGGTCGCGGCCTGGAAGCCGAAGAGCGAACGCGACTTGATGGCTTCGGCCACCGGCGGCGGGACCGCCTGCTCCCAGGAGGCGTCGCCCGACTTGATCTTCGCCAGCACGTCGCGCGAGATGATGTTCAACGTGGCCTGGTTGAAGCCGGTGACACTCTCGATGTAGTGGTTTTCCATCAGGTGGATGTAGAGGTGGCGGAGGTGGGCCGGCACCTGCAGGTTGTCGGCCGTGATCAGCACGTCGTCCGCGAACGCCGCCGGCAGGATGCCGGCGATGGCGGACGGCGGCACCGGCGCGGGACCGGCGCCCCCGCCGGCGACGTAGCGCTCGTACGCGGCGCCGCGCATCGGATAGACGTAGAGCTTGACCGAATGCCGGAACATCCGGCCGAACGATTCCAGGATCCCGCCCGCGAGATTTTCGTAGTATTTCTCGTTGAAGATCTCGATGAGGTTGTTCACCCCGAGCGCCACGCCGATCATCTCCTTGGTGTAGCGCCGGAAATAGGAGACCAGCCGGTAGAACTCCGGATAGTTCGAGATCATCACCGTCAGGCCGATCGTCCCGAGCAGGTCGACGCGCGCGAGGAAGTCCTCGGCGTCGAGCCGCCCCGAGGCGAGAAGGTTGTTGAGCGTGATCTCGGTGAGCACCATGACCGGCCGGCCCTTGACGCCGGGTTCCTGCAGGAAGCAGGCGGTGGTGCAGTTGAGCATCTCCACATTGACGCGCGTGACGGGCCGGAAGCTGCCGCGCTCGACCAGGATGGTCTTCTTGTAGAGCGCCTCGGAGGGCTGGAGCACGTCGCCGTCGGGCCCGAACATGACGGCGTTGGTCAGGCCGGTCTGCACCAGGAGCAGCGAGAGGAGCCGGTTGTCCACCTGCGCGAAGGCGGGGCCGGAGAACTTGAGCATGTCGACCTCGATGCGGTCGGTGCTGAGATCGTCGACCAGCGAGCGGATGAACCGCTCCGGCGCGGTGCGGTAGTTGAAGGCGGCGTAGATGAAATTGACCCCGACGATGCCCAGCGCCTCCTGCTGCTGGACGGCCTCCTTGTCCCACATCCGCAGGTGCAGGATGATGTCGTTGGGCGGGTCCTGGGGATGGATCTGGAACCGCAGGCCCATCCAGCCGTGGGCGTCGCTCACCTGGCGGCTCTTCGTGGCCACCGTGTTCGCGAAGACGAAAAAGGCGGTGCGGTCGCCGCGCGGCCCGGCCAGGCGCTCCTCGAGCAGGCGATACTCGTGGTCGAGCATGGTGATCAGGCGCTCGCGGGAGACGTACCGGGGCGCCTTGCCGTAGATCGCGTCGCTGAAGACCATGTCGTAGGCCGAGATGGTCTTGGCGATGGTCCCCGAGGCGTGGCCGGCCTGGAAGAAGTGGCGGACGACCTCCTGGCCGGCTCCGATCTCCGCAAACGTGCCGTAGCGGGACTCGGCGAGATTGATGTCCAGCGCCTTGCGGCTGGTGGTGAGGACCTCGGTGGTGGGCTCGGGCATGGCGGTGAAGGACTGGAACGCGGCCCATAACCAACACGAAACGCGGCAAAAGGAAAGCGCGGCGCGCAGTCTGGCGGACCGCCCCGGCGCGGCGCGACTTTTCACTGGCTGCGAGGGATGAAGCGGCTACGTTGGAGGCACATGAAGAATTTCTTCAGCTCTTTCCTGGGCGCGCTCGCGGCCTTGGTGATCTTCTTCGGCGGCTGCCTGGCGGTGGGATTGATGTTTCTGTTCGTGCTGGCCGCCCTGGGACAAAAGCGCCCGATGACGGTGGAGAACGGCTCCTATCTGGTGTTCAACCTCAACACCCGCATCCAGGACGCGCCCCCGCAGTTCGACGGCGGCGCACTGTTCAATCCGCTGTTCGGCAGCAACCGGATCCGGACCATGCAGCTTCGCACCGCCATCCGCGCCATCCACGCGGCGGCCCAGGATCCGCGGATCGCCGGGATGCTGATCGTCGGCGGCGACGTTCCGACCGGCACCGGTCAGGGCTTCGGCGCCCTGGAGGAGCTGCGGGCCTCGATCGAGGCGTTCAAACACGCGGGCAAGCCGGTGACGGCCTATTTGAACGACGCCACCCTCCGCGACTATTACCTCGCGTCCGCCGCGGGCGACGTGGTGATGGACCCGTACGGCGTGCTGCTCATGCCCGGACTCTCCAGCCAGCCCATGTTCATGGGAGAGGCGTTTCAAAAATACGGGGTTGGCGTGCAGGTGACGCGGGTCGGGAAGTACAAGTCGGCGGTCGAGCCCTTCATTCGCAAGGACCTGAGCCAACCGGCGCGCGAAGACCTGCAGCGGTTGCTGGACGATCTCTGGGATGAGATCCGCGCCGACATCGCCCGCAGCCGCGGGCTGACGACGGAGACGCTCCAGGCGGACGTGGACAAGGAGGGCCTCTTCATGGCGTCCGACGCGCTGGCCGACAAGCTGATCGACCGCACCGCCTATCGCGACCAGTTGATCAGCGACCTGATCAAGAAGACCGGCCGGGCGCCGGGCTCGCAGGTGACCTTCCGCCAGGTGAGCCTGCCCAATTACGCGAAGATGCTGCCGGCGACGGACTGGTCCAACCGGGGCCGGATCGCGGTCGTGTACGCGGAGGGCGACATCGTCGACGGGGAGGGCGACGCGAACGACATCGGCGGCGCCCGGTTCTCGCGCGAGATCCGCCAGCTGCGGCAGGACGACGACGTGAAGGCCATCGTGCTCCGGGTGAACAGCCCCGGCGGCAGCGCGTCGGCCGCCGAGCAGATCCAACGCGAGCTGCGGCTGACGATGCAGGTCAAGCCGGTGGTCATCTCGATGGGTTCGGTGGCGGCGTCGGGCGGCTATTGGATCTCGACCTATGCCGACCGCATCTACGCGGAGCCCGACACGATCACGGGGTCGATCGGCGTCTTCGGACTGTTTGTGAACATCCAGAAGCTGGCCAACAACCTGGGCGTGACATGGGATTCGGTGAAGACGGGCAAGCTCGCCGGCATGCTTTCAATCAGCCGGCCCAAGACGCCCGAGGAGCTGGCGGTGTTCCAGCGAATGGTCGACTGGACGTATGAGCAGTTCACGGACAAGGTCGCGGCGGGCCGCAAGCTCGAGAAGGCGCACGTGCTCGAGATCGCCCAGGGGCGGGTCTGGTCCGGGGCGGAAGCCAAGAAGATCGGCCTGGTGGACGACATCGGCGGCCTGAACGACGCGATCCGGTACGCGGCGAAAAAGGCCGGACTGGGGAATAACTACCAGCTGGTGGAATATCCGCGCCCCCGCAACTTGAGCGAGATCATCGACCAGTTCATGCGCGACATGTCGCCGGGCGCGAGCCTCGGAAACGGCGCGCTGGGACAGATGATGGGCGAGTTGAAGGACCAGATCAAAATCCTCTCCCATTTCAACGACCCGCGGGGAGTCTATGCCCGCCTGCCGGTGAACATCGTGGTGCGTTAGCGCCGTGCCCAGCGAACACCGCCTTTCCCGCGACACGCCGGCCGCCCGGATTCCGTTTGGGGAGCCGGCCACGCTGCCGGCGGGCGCCGCGGTCGTCGTGACCCAGACGCTGGGCGGCAACATCACCGTGCGCGCCGACTCGGGGCTGTACCGCATCGCCCGCGAACATGTCGACAGCCTGGAGGGCTACGTCCCGCCGGATCCGGCCGCGCCGCCGGTCTTGGCGGCGTTCTCGAAGGACGCCGTGTGGGACGCGCTGAAGACCTGCTACGACCCCGAGATTCCCGTGAACATCGTCGATCTCGGGCTGGTTTACGACGTCGACATCGAGGAGCGGCCGCCGGACCGGCACGCGATCGAGGTGAAGATGACGCTGACAGCGCCCGGTTGCGGCATGGGTCCCCTGATCGCCGAGGATGCGCGCGCCAAGATCGCGGCCCTGCCGGGCGTGGATTCGGCGCGCGTGCACATCGTCTGGGATCCGCCGTGGAGCCCGCAAATGATCACGGAGGAGGGCCGTCAGATCCTCGGCCTCGAGTAGCGGCCGGAAGCGTGACCGTGCCGGCTACTTGCGCCTGGCCGCCGCGCCGCCCGCCGATTTCAGGGTGGCCGCGAAGGCCTTCGGTTTGACGGCAAACAGGCGCCGCCCCAGGCGCTCGCAGCGTTCCTGCATGGCGTTCTGGCGTTGGACCAGAAAGGCGTGCAGGCGCCGGGCTTCCCGGGCGCTCGTCGCACCCGTCGACTCCCGCCAGGCAAACCACGCCTCGAGCACGGCCAGGTCCTGTCCGCGGCCCAGCAGGCGTCCGAGCCGGACGAGCGGCGCGAGGTCGCCCGGCAACAGCCCCGGCCGGACCGACTGGACGAAAGCGACCTGGGCGACGTGGATCTTGATCCATTTTCGCCAGACGTGGAGGTCCTTCGCCTTTCCCCTCCGGACCGCCTTGCGGCTGCACTTTCGGGCGCGCCGGTACGAGCGGCCGACGGCCGCCAGAATCGAGGCGTCAGCCCCGGGCGCAGGCGCCAGGCGGCGCCAGGCGGCGGCATCGGAGGCGAAGACGCGAAGCAAGGTTCCGCGCAGCGTTTCGGATGCTTCCGTCCCGGCCGCGCCGGACGCGGCGGGGACCAGCTGGCGTCCCGCGGCTTCGAGCGCGGGCTTCACCCGGGTGGCACCCTCCTGTCGGGCCAGACGCGTAAGGACGTTGCGCATGACGTGACTTTCGCGCAGCGGGGCCATGGCGCGGGCGGCGTCGCGCAGCCGGCGATCGGCGTTGCGCACGGCCACCGCGCCCGCCACGGGGCGGGCGAGCTGCCACCAGGCGCGCTGGCTCTTGCAGGCGACGCGGGCATCGTGGAGCAGCCGTTCCGACAGGTGTCGCGCGGCCCGCAGCCGCCGGATCAAGCCGGCGTCCAGGGACATCGCCCGGGTTTTGAGGACGGCGGCGAGCGCAGGCGGGGGAGTCTTCTGTTTGGTCATGGGTGCGGGACGCGCCACGGTGCGACGGCGGAAAAGACGATCACCTTACCGCGGGCGGGCGGCGATGTCAGTATGAAAGGACACCCGCCGGATGCGACGGGTCGAGGACGACCGGCGGTTAGGGTCCGTCCGCGCGACCTGGTTTCACGCCCAGCGCGGCTTCCGCGTCGGCGAGCAACAGGGAGGCCCGCTCCAGGCAGGTGGCGGCTTCGTCCTCGAGACCGTCCGCCGCCGCCGACCACGCCCGGTTGACCTGCCGCTCGCCGGCGGCAAAGCGGTCCATGAGCCTCGCGTAACCGGCGAGCCCCAGGCGGTCCGTCAGGAGGACGCGCTGGTCGGCAAAGGCGGGAACGAGGTTGTCCTGGGCCTCGCCGAGCACGGTCCGGGTCCGCCGCAGTCGGGCCGGCCCATCGGACAGTCCGGCCCACTCCCGGCGGAGGCCATCCACCGCCTGACGGAGGGCGGAGAGAACCGATTCGGGCGTTTCCGCCGGTCGGCGTGCCTCGTCGTGGGGTGCGGCCAGCGCCCGGCGTGTGGCGGCACGCCCGAGCCAGGCGCCGGCCACCAGTCCCAGGCATCCGGCCAGGAACAGCCAGGAGCCGGTCCAACGCGCCAGCGCGAACTCCTTGACGCGCACCCGCCGCACTCCCTGCGCCCGCAGGGCCTCCAGCAGGCCGGGCGTGAGGTGCGCATCCTTTCGCGCCAGCGGTTGCGAGCGGTCGGCGCTGCCG
>JBJKRV010000165.1:0-2672 GCA_046704465.1 Opitutaceae bacterium
ACACGGGCAACGGCTGGGAGGACGACCCCGACGGGTATTACGCCCGGATCAATGCCGACGGCACCTGCGCGATCTACGTCGCGAGCCAACGCCTGCCCGGCACCCACGACCGCCCGCTGGCGACGGGTCGGGTGCCCGACTGGCATGAGCCCGGCTGGCATCACGTCACCCTGCAGTTCCAAGGGAGCCGCCTGACCCTGCTGATCGACAAGGCCGTGGTCGCCAGGGCCGAGGACGCCGAGTTTGCCCACGGCATGGCGGGCCTGATCACCGGCGGTGACGGCAATGCGCGCAACACCGCGCTGTTCGACAACCTCGTCATCGAGCGCGTCGGCGGCGGCCCGGTCGCGCCGACGCCGTTCCCGCAGGACGCCCACCCGCTCTACGGTCCGTGAGAAGGTCGTCGCGCGGCTGATAGTCGCGACTCGGACCGAGTCCATCGCGCGCCAGCGCGCTTCCTACGATCAGGGCTACCGAAATAGCGTAGGAAGGCCGCTTGCGGCTGACATTCCCAATTTTGACCGAATGCATCGCGCGCCACCGCGCTCCTAAAATCAGGGAGCGGATTCCACGGTGCCCGGAACCCAGAATCCAAAACCTGCAATTATGACCCCGATCTTCCGACGGCGGAAGATCGCATGCCGGGCAAAACGCAATGGGTGCGGTCCGCCGACCCGCGCGCCGGGAGTTGTGTTTCCCCGTCGATCGGACTACTTGGGTAACATCCCCATTAAGCCATGCGCTCGACCCGCGTTCGTCGCGTCCTCTGGACCGTCGCCATTGTTCTGGGTTTATACACGATCATCGGGTTCTTCGTTCTCCCGCCGATCGTCAAATCGCAGATGGAGAAGCGCCTCTCCACCGTGCTGGATCGGAAGGTCACGGTCGGAGGGGTTCGCATCAATCCCTACGCCCTCTCCATCACGATCAACCGGTTCGACATCCAGGCGAAGCATGGCCAGGGCTCGTTCGCCGGCTGGAACCGGCTGTACGTGAACTTCGACCTGCTGCCGTCGATCTTCGGCCAGTGGGTGTTTCATGCGATCGACCTCGAGGGCTTCCACTTTCGCGCCGTGGTCAATCCGGGCGGCTCGCTGAATTTCTCCGACCTGCTCGCCAAGGCCTCCGGGCCCGCGCCGGCCCATCCGACACCCGCCGCGCCTCCCGGACGCCCGATCCGGATCGCCTCCCTGCACGTCGACGGCGCCACGGTCGACTTCACCGATGACAGCCGCGCGAAGCCGTTTCACACCGTGATCGGACCCTTGCGTTTCACCCTGACCGGATTCCGCACCGCGGGCGGACGCGAGGCGCCCTACCAGTTCGCCGCAGTCACCGACGCCGGCGAGAAACTGGCGTGGCACGGCTGGATCCTCGCCGCCCCGTTGCGTTCCGGCGGCCAGTGGAGCATCGAGAATCTCGATCTGAAGCGGTACGCGCCCTATTACGCGGACCGCCTCGGCGCCGATCTCACGGCCGGCCGCCTCGACATCGAGTCGGCTTATGAGGTCAACCTCGATCCCGCCCACCGGGTCCTGCAAATGACCGCGGGACGCCTGCAGCTCCACCACCTGCGCCTGGCGGACAAAGGCGGCGCCAATCCGATGCTCGACCTCCCGTCCCTGGACGTGAACGGAATCGACGTCGACGGCGTGAAGCAGACGGTCGCCGTGGGCTCCGTCACGGTCGCGGGCGGGCAACTGGACGTCCGCCGCGCCAAGGACGGCGCGATCAATCTCCTGGCCCTGGTCCCGCCGGCCGAACACCCGGCCCCGACCTCCCCGGCCGCCGCGCCCGCGCCCGCTCCGGCGCCGCTGCCCCACGTCACCGTCGCCGCCATCGCCGTGAAGGATTTCGGCGTGAAAGTGACCGACCTGGCCGCGCCGCGCCCCGTGCACCTGGGGATCACCAAGCTGCAATTCTCCCTCCAGCATCTGGCGCTCGACTCGGCGACACCGATGCCGCTGAAGGCGTCCTTCCTGTGGTCGCCCAAGGGCACGGTCTCGGTCGACGGCACGCTCGCGCTGCGGCCGGACATCAAGGCGGCGCTGCAGGCCCGGGTGACCGACTTCGCGATCCTCCCGTTCAGCCCCTACCTCGAGGCGATGGCCCACGCGCGCATCACCCAGGGCGCCGTGTCCGCCCAGACGAAGCTGGACGTCGCCCTGACGTCGCCGGCTCCGGCCGTGACCCTCGCGGGCGACGTCGACGTGCAGCAGTTCGGTCTCGTGGACAGCGCGAAGGCCGAGCCGCTGGCCGGATTCACCTCGCTGGCGCTGAACGGACTCACGGTCACGACCGTCCCCAAACCGGCGTTGACCCTGAAGGAGCTGAAGATCGACGCCCCCTACGGCCGGGCCGTGATGGGCGCCGACAAGGTCCTCAATCTCGCGACCGTGCTGCCGACCCCGCCCGCCGCGGCTCCAGCCAAGGCGGCCGCCGTTCCCGCGTCCGCCGCGCCGGCGTCGCCGCCGCCGCGCATCGAGATCGGCACGGTGGCGATCGCCAACGGCAACTTCAGCTACACGGATCGTTCGCTTGAACCCAACGTGCAGGTGGTCCTGTCCCGCTTCGGCGGCAAGATTACCGGCCTTTCCTCCGACAATCCGGCGCGCGCCGATGTCGATCTGCGCGGCGAGGTCGACGGCACCGGTCCGCTGTCCATCGCGGGC
>JBJKRV010000166.1:0-2516 GCA_046704465.1 Opitutaceae bacterium
GCACCTCGACCAGGGGGCGGTGCTGCTGGGCTCGACCGACATCGCGGATTACCCGAAGCGCGAGACGCGGATCGAAGGGCACTTCACCCAATGGCGGATGGCGCTGGTCAACGCCCAGCATCTCGACGGGGTGCGCATCACCGGCCCGGGCATTCTGGACGGCAACGGCGTACCGTTCTGGAAGGAATTCTGGCGGGTGAGGAAGGAGAACCGCAAGGTCACCAACCTCGCGGTCGAGCGGCCGCGCCTGATGTTCATCGACCGCTGCCGGCACGTGCGGATTTCGGGCCTGCGCCTCCAGGATTCAGGCTTCTGGAACCTGCACCTCTACGCCTGCCGCGACGTGCTGGTCGAGGGGCTGCGGATCACGCTCCCGAGCGCGCAGCGGCTTCATCTGCGCGGCCCGAGCACCGACGGCATCGACGTCGACAGCTCGCAGAACGTCACCATCCGGAAGTGCTACATCTCGACCAACGACGACGACATCGTGCTCAAGGGTTCCAAGGGCCCCTTCGCCGCGCGCGACACCCGCAGCCCGCCGGTGGAAAACATCCTGGTCGAGGACGTCGAGGTCGGTGACGGCAACGGCCTGCTCACCTGCGGCAGCGAGGCCACGGTCATCCGGAACGTGACGGTGCGCCACTGCACGCTGACCGGAAACGCGACGATGCTGACCCTGAAGCTGCGGCCCGACACGCCGCAGCATTACGAGCACATCACCCTGGAGGACATCACGCTCAAGGGCCGGGGGCGACTGATCAACGTGGCGCCCTGGCGACAGTTCTTCAACCTGGAGGGCCAGCCACCGCCGACGCAGGAGGTGAACGACATCACGCTGCGGGACATCCACGGCACGTACGGCGCGTTTGGCGTGCTCAGCGCCAATCCCGGCAATGTCCTGAAGGATTTTACGTTTGAAAACATCGACGTCCGGCTGCGCGACCCGACGTTCCGGCCGGCCCCCGTGCAGCATGTCGTGATCCGCCACATCATCGTGAACGGCCAATCGCTCGTGCTGCCGGACGAAAGGCGCCCGGAGTAGGACCCGGGTGGGCTTCTCGGCACCATGCCCCGACGGTGGACCAACTCTCAGCCGGCCATGAGGCGCGGCTCCCTTTCCTCCGCGATATTTCGCCTCTTGGGAGAATATCCGATGCAATGGATATCATCGGCAATCCTCTCGTCCCTTTTCCACCCATCAGCGATGAAGAAGCTCCTCCTGTTTGTTGTGACCGTCTCCTCCTTTGGCCTGCTCTCCGCGGCTCCGCTGACTTTTGAACGGTCGATTTCGCTGGGGGAAGTCCGGGGACGCATCGACCATCTGGCGTTGGATGCGGCCCGAGGGCGCCTGTTCGTGTCGGCTTTGGGCAATGACACCGTGGAGGTGGTGGACCTGCGCCGGAACAAGGTCGTGCACACGATTCCGGGTCTTTCGGAGCCGCAGGGCATCGTCTACGTGCCTTCACTCAACCGCCTGTACGTCGCCAACGGAGGCGACGGCACGTTGCGGGTGTACGACGGCGCCACGTTCGCCGGGATCAAATCGCTCCCGTTGGGCGGAGACGCCGACAACGCGCGGTATGATGCCGCCGCCCAACGCCTCTACGTCGGCTTCGGCAGCGGCGCGCTGGCAATCGTCGATGTGGCCGGGGACGAGCTGGTCGGCACGATCGCGCTCGCCGCGCATCCCGAATCGTTCCAATTGGAAACGCACGGGCCGCGGGTGTTCATCAACGTGCCGCAGGCCGGCAACATCACCGTGGCGAACCGTGCGCAGGACAAGATCGTGGCGACCTGGACCCCCGGCGCCGGCGGCAACTTTCCGATGGCGTTGGACGAGGCCGATCACCGGCTGTTTGTCGGCTGTCGCGACCCGGCCCGGCTCCTGGTCCTGGACACGGGGTCCGGCAGGCAACTGGCCCGGCTCGAACTGCACCGCGATTGCGACGACCTGTACTACGACGCGAGTCGGCGACGGATCTACGCTTCGTGCGGTGAGGGATTCATCGACGTGTTCTCGCAGACCGACGCCGGCCATTATGTCCTGAACGAGTCGGTGAAAACCGAGCCCGGGGCCCGGACGAGCCTTCTTGCCGGCGACCGCTTGTACCTCGCGCTGCGACGGCGGGGAAACCATGCGGCGCAGATCTGGGTCTACCGGGTGTCCGGCAAGTGACGCCGCGCACCCGGCCTGAATTTCGAAACGGGGCACCAACTTGGTGCGGCAACCCAACGACCACGCCTCCAGCGCCGCGCCGGGGTTTGGCCGACCGATCAGATCTGCGGCCGATCGGAATGGCCTCGTCGCTTGCGGAACGGTTCCCGGGGGATTAATTGCCCGAGCCCTCCGCGCGATGTCCACCCCCGCGTCCCAATCGCCTCCCACCGCACCGGTCCGGCCGAGCAGCCGGCTTTTGACCACATGCGGCGCGTTGCTCGCTCTCGCCCTCGTGTCCGTCGCGGCCAAATACCAGGGCCCACCTATCCCTCGTTTTGCTCCCGTGCGATTTCCCTCC
>JBJKRV010000167.1:0-5309 GCA_046704465.1 Opitutaceae bacterium
GGAGAATTGAGCTGACGGCGGGCACGATCCACGATGGGTTCGATCTGCCCGATCTGCCGGCGGCATGAGCGCCAGTCGCCGGTAACGGTCTCGAGTCGCGAAGCGCGCACCCCATGAACCCCGCGGACGACCTTCCGCCTGACCCCCAGCTGTGGCCTCTCGTCGTGGCGCGCGCCATGTCGGAGGCGAAGCGAAGCGGCCGGCCGGTGCGGGTTGCGATCGAACTGCCCGCGGAGGCGGACAAGGATGAAACGCTCCTGCTCACCCTGCTCCCGCTGGTGGTGGCCGATGCGGTGCGGGTCAAACGCACGGTCGTGTGGCTCTGCCCGGACGGGCGGTCCGAGGCGCGCGCGAACATGCGGGCGATCAAACTAATGGTCCTTGCGCGGCCGCAGATCGCCACCTGGGGTGCCTTGTCGCCGACACCGGAGAACAACTTCCGGAGCATGAATCTGGACAAGCTGTGGATCATCGGCGACCTCGACTGGTCGTCCAACCCGCTCCCCGGCCGTCAGGGCGAGGCGGTGGTGGCGGCGATCAAGCGCGTCCTGCGAAACGGCAGCTGCCCGGCCTTGCTCGTGCACCAGACCGGGAAGACGCCAGTGGTCCCGTACCCGCCGCAGTTTCAGACCGTATCGAGCCGCTGCTTTATCGCGACCGCGGTGTGCGGCGGCGACGATGCTCCCGAGGTGGAGCAACTCCGGCATTTCCGCGACACTGTCATGCGCCGGAAAGCGGCCGGCCGCTGGCTGATCTCGCTCTACGAACGCATTTCGCCGCCGCTGGCGGAGCAGATCCAGGGCCGCCGCCGGTTGTGTGCGCTGCTTCGGCGTGCGGTGATCGGCCCGCTGGCGGCCTTTGCCCGCGTCTGGCCACGCCGGGACGGCCGGCAGCGTTGAAGGCGCGCGGCCGGCGGCCGGGGCTCACGACTCGGGCGGTGGCGGCGGGTGGTGGATAAGGCGGTCCACCCAGGTGAGGAAGGTATGCAGGTTCGACTGGTCCTCGTGGCCGCCGGTGTCCTGGCGCCAGGCCAGTTCGCCGCCGAGCAGGTCGGTGAGCGGCGGCGGCATCTTCGCGGTGCGGTAGTTCTCCTTCACCGCGAGGCCGCGGGCGCCGAGCAGGCGCCAGACCGGACTGGCCGCCACGGCGGCCATGTAGCTGCCCTGGTGGTCGAGCCAATGCGCGTCGCCCTTGGCCGGGATGCCATAGCTGATGAACGTCAGGCGCGGCGCGCAGAGGGCGATGAGTTCATGCGAATCCACCGGCAGATCGCTTGCGTTCATACTTCCGAAAACGGCCCTGGCAGCGCCGTACTTCAGGAAGTTGCCGGCCATCCAATGGTATTCGCCCGAGCCGGTGAGATTGGCCACGGCCTCGCCGAAGTTGCGGCGGAACGGTGTGGCTCCGCCTTTGCCCGACGAGCCGACGAGCACGAAGGCGAACCGCTGATCGAAGGCCATCGTCACGAGCGCCGCCTTGCCGAAGCGCGACACGCCCTCGATGCCGACTTCGCGGGCGTTCACCTCGGGCAGCGTCTCGAGATAATCCAGCGCGCGGGACGCACCCCAGCCCCAGGCGCGCAGGGAGCCCCATTGCTCCGGCGTCCGG
The DNA here is from genome assembly GCA_046704465.1 of Opitutaceae bacterium. Lineage (GTDB taxonomy): Bacteria > Verrucomicrobiota > Verrucomicrobiia > Opitutales > Opitutaceae > Fen-1467. The sequence goes on from JBJKRV010000167.1 coordinate 1,609, forward strand.
CGCCGGCCGCAATTGGTGAGGCCGATGATGCCCGCAGTGAGGCCGGCGCCGTTGTCGGCCTGGACGCTGTTGGGGTCGAGGGAGACGTAGCCCCAGCCGTTGGCGATGAGTTGCTCGGCCTTGGTGGGTCCCGGCGGCGCGGGAAACCCGGGGAAATGCGGCACGGGTTCGCCGGGCATGTTGCCCCAGCTGAACATGATCAGGACGGGGACGGGCGCCTGCGCGCGGTCCGGCAGGACCACTGCCATCCGGAAGGTCTCCGTGTCGGCCGGGTCTGCCCTGTTGTCCTCGTGCCCGAGCACGCGCCGGGCGATGACCCGGCGTCCGCCGACCTCGGTGTGCACCTTTTTCTCGACCTCCCACGTGACTTTGGGGACGTGGGCAGGAATGCGGCCGTAGACGTCGCGCTCGAAGGCCTCGACGATCTGCGGGCGGCGCTCCTTCCACCACATCTCCGGCGTGGTGACCTTGGTGCCGTCGTTGAGCGTCAGGACCTCGGGCCAGTTGGGATAGGGGTTGGCCTTGGCCTCGTCGTAATTGGCGGGGTTGGGCTGGTTCGGGTTGCCGTTCCGGCCGGGCCGGAGTTTCGTGATTCCGAGTTGCCGCATCATGTCGGCATGGTCCTCCTCGGTCAGTTGGTTCAGGCGGGCCCGTTCGGCCGGGCTCAGCAACCAGAACGGCTTCGGCGCGGCCGCCTTGGCCGGGGACGGCGCGGCGGCACCGGGAAGGACCGGGACGAGCATCAGGCCCGCCAGGGCCAGAATCCACGGAGACGGGAAAGGGAGGACGGTGGACAGTTTACGGACATGCATCAGGTCTGGGACGGTTGGATTTGCCGCGGGCGGGTCGGGACCGCGACGTCAGGGTGGGGTGATCAAAGGGGGCGATGATTCGGATCCCGGAGCCAAAAGGAGTCGCAGGTCCGAAAAATCGCAAACGGTACCGAACGGCGGTGTGAGGGACGCCGTCGGTTTTGTCCGTCCCCCGCTCCAGGCCGACGGGTTGGATTCGTTCGCCGAACCGGGCCCTGTTTGCTTGCACCGGGATGGCCGGCGGCGGAGAAAAGCCGCTTCCCCATGAACCACCTCCGCACGATTCTCTGCCTCGCCGGACTGGCGATTGGCGCCAGCGCTCCGCTGGTGGCGGGAAGCCCAGGCGTGATCCGCATTGCGATCGCCAGCGATTCGACGGCCGCGACCTGGAAGGCCCCTCGTCCGGAGCGCGGTTGGGGGCAGTTCATCGGCGAAGATTTTGACCGGCAAGTGGAGGTCGAGAATTTCGCCAAGCCGGGCCGGAGCACCAAGACCTTTCTTGAGGAAGGGTTGTGGGCGAAAGTCATCGCCAGCCGGCCAAACTACATCCTGATCCAATTCGGCCACAATGATTCGCATTCGCCGGAGCACCACGAGCACACCGATCCAAACGGACTCTACACCGTTCTCCTGCGCCGGTTCGTGAAGGAGGCACGCGAGGTGGGAGCCGTGCCGGTCCTGGTCACGCCGGTGCAGCGCCGTACGGCGGTGGACACGCTGCTGCCTTACGTCGCAGCGATGAAGCGAGTCGCGGCGGAGACGCACGCGCCGCTGGTTGACCTGCACAAGCTCAGCGGTGACCTCTACGCCAGGATCGGGCCGTCGGTGCAGGAGCAGATTGGGGCGACGAAGACCGACCGGACCCATTTCAACGCCCATGGCGCGAAGCTCATCGCGGCACTCGTCGCCCAAGGCCTCGGAGAGGCCGTTCCCGCCCTCCGGGCTCATCTGGCGGTCCACGAATGACTCCGGCAGCCTGAGGGGACGGAGCCGTATCCTCCGCCGAAGCGGGGCAAGGCGGTGCGCGGGGCTTGCGCCCGATTTGCGGTCCAGTTTCCCGGCGCCGGCTGCTCTGCGGGCCGGTGCCAAAACCGCTCGGCTCGGCAGGTGATCAAACGACAGTGTGCCTGACCAGGTCGACCGTGACGGTGTCCGGGGCCACGGACGGGTTGGTCGAGCGGAAGGTAATCGAGAGGGTCCTGGCGTCGGTGGTCACCGTGAGGTAGCCGAAGGCCACGATGGGATCCCGCACGAGGGTGACGTCGCCGATGGTCACGGGCGCGGGCGCAAGCCCCTGGCGCGGCCGGGTCGCGGAGAATCCTCCGCTGCCGGAGACCACGTAGGGAATCTCGCGTCCATCGACGCGGCGCGTGAAGCGCTGGTAGAGATGGGCGTGTCCGGAGAGCACAACGTCCGGCCAGAGTCCGGCCTGGCGGCAGGCCGCGTCGATGTCATCGGACAGGCCCTTGGTGCCGCCGCTTTTTTGGTCGACCGACAGCGGCGGGTGATGGACGGCCACGATGACCGCCCGTTCGCCGGCCTGGCGCGACGGCTTCAGGCGGACCAGCTCCGCCTCCAGGAACTGCCGTTGTTCATCGCTGATTGGGTACCGGCCGCCCTCCGAGGAGATGACCCCGGGTCCCTCGAGCACGTTGCTGTAGAGGCCGATGATTGCCACGTACGGCGCCTCGAGGGTGAAATACACGCCCGGCTGGGTCATCACGGTGCGCATGATCCCTCCGGCATCGGGCGAGGGTCCCGGCTTCGCGGCGACGAAATTCCGCAGGAAGGCCTTCAGCGTGGGCACCTGCGGGAGATCCTTGTTCTTGCCGAAGACCATGCCGTCGTGATTGCCGGGGATGGCGAAGATCGGCCGATCGTAGGCCCGAAAAGGTTCGAAGAACTGATCGTAGTAATAGCGCCCCTCGCCGAAGTAATAAATCACGTCGCCGAGGTGGAAGAAGAAGGCCGGCGCGTCCATGCCCCTGGTCGTGAGGTCATCGACCATCAAGTCCGCCACCTGCGCTTCCGTGATCGGCCCGGAACTCTTCGCCGCGCCGGTGTCGCCCACGGCGTGAAAGGTGATCTTCCCGGCGCGGTTGATGGCGTCGACGAGGTCCGCCTCCAGCACGTCGGCCAGCGCTAGGCGCGGCGGTCGCACGCGGGGCGCCGGCACCGGCTGCAGCTGATCCCGATGCCGTCGATAATAAGGCGATTCGAAGTAGGCGGCACTGGTGTTGTCGACCTGGAATGCCGTCTCGTCGGGACCCGGGGCGGGCTCGCCGAACAGACGGCCTTCCTTGCCAATGGTCGAAGGCGGCATGACGGGTTCGAGTCGGAGAATTCGCCGCGGTCGACAGCAGGGAATCCCGCTGGTTCCACCCGTCGCAGAATTGCCACGGAACGCGTCATCCGTTACGGTCGAAACCGCGGGGCTGCCAGCCCCGTTGAGCCACGGAGAATCGATCATGAACACGACGTCGCAAAAGACCGCTCTGGTGACCGGAGCCAATCGGGGGATCGGCCGCGAGGTCGCCCGACAGCTCGCCGCCCGCGGCTTCCGGGTTGTCATCGGCGCGCGCAAGGCCGAAGCCGGGCGCGAGGCGGCGGCCACGATTCCCGGCGCCGAATTCCTCGCACTCGACGTCGCCGATGCCGCCGGCATCGCGGGGGCGGCCAAGGAACTGGCGAGGAAGGTCGATCATCTGGACGTGCTGGTGAACAACGCCGGCATCTGCGAGGACGGGAAGGCGAACATGACGGAGGTGGCCGCCGACATGGTGCGACACACCTTCGAGACCAACACCCTCGGACCATTGCTCGTCACGCAGGCCCTGTTGCCGCTGCTGCTGCGGGCTCCCAACGGGGCCCGCGTGATCAACGTCTCGA
>JBJKRV010000168.1:0-6526 GCA_046704465.1 Opitutaceae bacterium
CTTCACCGGCTGGGCTCCAACGGGGCGGGCAAACAGCATGGCGCGTTCGTCCGGCTCAAACCGGCCGCGGATATACGTCAGCAACGGCGTCAAGCTGGCATCTGCGGGCGTGGTCGGCTCCGGCGAAAGCCGGTACACGAGTTTCCGGCTGCCCGCGGGCTCGCGGCCGGGCTTCACGTCGTAGGCCACCAACTCGCCAATCGGCTCCTCCTGCTGGACGTTGGTGAAACGGATCATCCGGCCGACAATCGGTGTCGCCAACACATTCACGGTCTTTTCCTGCCCCTCTGGCCGTTCAAACAGCACCCTTTCGGCGGGCGCGTCGCTGGCTGTCTCGGCAGACGTTCCGCGAGGCAACAGTTCCATCTTTCCCCACGCGGCGCCTGAAATCTCGAGGTGATTCCAGGGCTCGTCGGGCATCACGAAGGTGATGGACTTGCCCGATTGGACGTAGCAGTCCCAGTCGGGCAGTTGAAAGTAGTCATTGCGTCCGGGAAGGCGGGAGCGATTGAAGACACCCGGCCAGGTGGTCTCGCGGATCCCGTCGCAGGCCTTCCACCACCAACGCTTCAGGTCGTAGGCGTCGTGAATCTCGACCTTGCGAACGGAGATCGCCGGTCCCGGGTAATAGGGCGGCGGGTCGTCCGGCCGGTTCCAGCCGTAGCGTAGCCACCACTCGTCCCGCCACCGGGAGTTGGCCAGGTCACGAGGCGCCAGTGGAGCCAGATCGGTTGGAGCGTCTCCCTGCGCCAGGACGGCCACATCGTGATCGGGCAGCATGCGGTCGTAGATCCGGATCTCATCGATGTCGCCGCCGCGGACGAAATTGTAGTCACTCTGGACGTGGTAGGGGCTGATGATGCGGGAATGCGGCCCGAACTGATCCAGCGCCGCGTTGTAGACGGCGGTGGTCTCTTTCGTCGCGGCCAGCCGCCCGTTGACGTAGAAGCGGATGCCGCGGGTCTCGTCCCACGACAATGCCAGGTGAGTCCATTGCCCCGGGGCGGGGAACGGTTGGACGGTGACCGACACGCGGGTGCGGGCCAGGTTGGCATCGGTCACAAACGCGTCGAAACCGTGGCCGTTGTAGTCGATGCGCAGCCAGACCATGTCCCAGCTCGAATGGTCGCCATAGCCGACCCGGAAGATGGGAAACGCCGTCGGCCCGACAGGATACCGGGAACGCCAGAAGAACGACAGCGTGCCCCGCTGGGCGTAGATGTTTCCGGGAGCCCACCAGGAAAGAAGTTGGAGGTCGCCACACTGCAGCGCGGCACCCCTGGCCCCGTCGGGGATTTGCTTCACATGCGCGTCGAAGGTGGGAGTCGGGGTCCCGCCGGCTGAGATGTCGGCGGTGGTCCCGTGGTTTCCCGATACGTAGAATAGCAGTCCAGCGGGAGCGGCGGTTGCGGCGGCCGATGTCAACTGGCCGAGATGGCAGAATGCGAGCGCGCAAAACAGGACCGACCAGCGTCTCGCGGGAACGGCGGACAAGGGGTGGGGTATCACGACGAGGATTGAAGACGACGTTCGTCTAGAATGGTTGCGCTCGCTGGCAGAGTTGCAGGGGAATGCCCCACGGATCGCGCATCATGATGAGCAGGGAGCCGTCGGGCAGCGCCTCCTCCTGGAAACACTGCGCTCCGGCCGCTTCGAGGCGCTGGCGCTCCGCCCGCGCCTCGGTGGCGACCACGGCAAAGTGGAAAACGAGCGGATGCCGGGCGGCGTAATCCGGCACCTCGGCCCGCGGGTTGCTGTACAACTCGACGATCACCCGACCGGTGGCATCGGCGAGGAAATGGGTGTACGGCGGATCCTCCCGGTGGCGGGTCACCACAAATCCCAGGTGGTCCACGTACCATCGGCTGATGGCTCGGGCGTCAGGGACATTCAGAGCAAAATGTTCAAAAGTCATGGCAGGCGTGGGGTCCCCGCGGCCGTAAAGGATTGATCGCTTCAGGTCGACCGGGGCGGCGGGGCGTCCATGGGGCGGTGCGCGGTGGAGTGAGGCACCTGGCGCGCGGATGGCTCCTTCTGGTTGAACAGGGCTTTGAGCGCCAGTTGGACCATCTCAAACGGCGTCTTCACGATCGCCGAGGGACGAAAGTAGCTGACCGATGCCAGGATACGGTCGGTGTTCGCGTCGCGGATCGTGATGTTCAGCGCAATCAGGTAATCTTTGAAGTCCCAGTCCCACTGGTCCTGATACGTGAAGTAGACAGTGGCCGTGCCGGGCATGAGGGTCATTGGACCGCTGCTGGCATCGATTCCCCGCTCCCGCAAGGCTCGGACAATCAATGCGTCCATGCCGTGATTCTCGTTCAGGTTTCGTTGAACATAAACGTGCTTCAGGTCCTTGAGATCGACATTCGGCTCAAGATGGGTGTCGAGCGTCGAACATCCGGCCAACAAGCCGGCGGTCACCAACAGCAGGGCGGGAAATTTCATGGTCAAGGAGACATATCCGCGGGACAAAGGTTTATGGCGTCGCCGGCGTTGCGCGAGCAAGATCGGGTACGAATGCCGGGGTCGGCTGTCGGCCAGAGGCACCGTCGCTGAAACAATTCCCGAGCCATCGGCGTCATAGTGGGCGTTGCACGCAAGCCTTTCGAACCAAAGCCCCATTATGAAACGTATCTTCCCGCTCCTGAGCATGACTGTGGCCGTCGTCGTCGGTGCGGCGGTGATTCTCTCATCCGAATCGAAAGCCGAGCCCCGTGTCGATGTGGGTGTGTCGGTGGGTATTCCGCTGCCGCGCGGTTATGTCGACGTGACGGTGGGGCGCGAGCATTTCTACGTCCACCGCGGGGTGTTTTACCGTCGCGCCCGGCATGGATTTGTGGTCGTCCGGGCCCCGCGCGGGGCAGTTTTGCGGGTGCTGCCGCCGCGCTGCGAGCGTATCCATGTGAACAACGTCGTGTATTTTCGGTTCGGCGATGTTTATTACCGGGCGGTGCCGCACGGGTACATCGTTGTCGACCCTCCCGCCACGATGGTCGTTCCCCCGGCGCCACCAGCCGACGAGTATCAGTCGGTCTGGGTGGGTCGGGCGGAGTATCTGTTCAAGGACGGTCAGTTCTTCCGGAAGACGCCGGAGGGGCTGGTCTGGACCGAGGCGCCGATGGGGGCCGTGACCAGGACGCTGCCGTCCGACGCGACAAGGGTCTGGTATCGGGACGTCGAGTATTTCGACTGCGACGACGTCTATTTCCGCCGGGTGGCGGAGGGATACCGGGTGGTTCCGGTGCCGTGGAGGAAGTGAGCGGCGGCCCGCTCAGGATCGCTTCACTTTCCAGGCCGCGTCCATCAGTTCAGCCGTGTAGGGCTCGGGTACCACGCCTTCGGAGGCGTAGACATAGAGCGCGCATCGAAAGATGTCGTTCGCGACGTTGACGAGGTAACTGAAGATCAGGACCGCGAGAAGCCACGCGCCACCGAGGGGGAGCAGCAGCATCGGTTTGTGCAGCCAGATGACGGCGGCGGCCATGATCAGCATGAAGAGGAGAAAGCCCATGAGCAGCAGCCACGAACCAAACGCGATGCCGACAAACCCGATCAGCGCCTCGCCCCAGGTTTTCTTCAGCGTGGCCGCCGAATTCCTCAGCAAGGCGAGCGGATTGTCTTCCGGCGTGCGGATCATGACCGGGATGGCAAAGACGGAGGCTACGCTCCAGGCCAGACCCACGAGGCGCATGACCAGCTTCCCAAGCCAACCGAAGCGGTCTTCCAGAGCTTTGATCACCAGGCCGACCAGTCCGGCGAATAGACTCCACATCAGGATGGGACGCAGCCGGCTGCAGGCGAACCTGAGCCCTTCGCGCAGGAACACCTCTCCTCCGGAAAGCGCCTTCAGGATCTGATGGTAGAAGGCGACGTTGAAGAACGTGGCGCAGACCATGGAGACCAGATAAACGACCGACAGATAGACATAGGCGGCGCCGTTCGGATGCCATTGCTGGGAATGGGCGCCCGTGTAGGTGAAATGGCCCCAGTTGCCGGCCACAGCCAACCAGTGGGCACCCGTGTTCCAGGGATGTCCCGTGGGCACCAGAAGAACGGGCGCGAAGAAGAACAGGGCGATCACGACAGTGCAGACGCCGGTCACCAGCGGGAAAAGCAGCAGCCGGGGGCTTCGCGTCATGACCTGAAGGGAACTGCGGAACAGCAGCCAGCTGTTTCGGAGGCGATGGGTCTTAGGCATGGGATGTCTTCTGGTTGAGGTGGCGGACGAGTTCGTCGAGACTGATGCCGTGGCTGCGGGCTTCCGCAGTGAAGCGGCTGCACATTTCCGAGAGCTTGGCCTGGCGCTGGCTTGCGGGCAGGTGGGGCGGCAGGCTGGCCGGAGGCGACACAAAACAACCGCTGCCCTGCTCGGTCGTGATGAGACCGAGGTGGGCCAGTTCACGGTAAGCGCGGGCGACAGTGTTGGGGTTGACGTCGAGCTTCTGGTGCAACGCACGAATCGTGGGCAATTGGTCGCCCTCGCCCAATCTTCCATCCGCGATGGCGGCCTGCACGAAATGTACGATCTGCCGATAGACCGGAATGCCGGAATGAAAATCCAGCGTCCATGGCGTATCGAGGAGATCCATAATGTACTAGCACAATAGTACACTTGAGCTCGTGTCAAGATCCGTCCTCAACCGCCGTCGGATATCGTCGTGCTTGGCGAGAAGGCGGACCCGAATCCGCGGCGGATGGGATGATGCAGGTTGGAGTCCGGGCGGGTCGCTTGCGCCTGAAGTTTGGCGAACGGGCCGATTTCTGATTGCCGGCCGATGAATGGATCCCGTCTGAAGCTTCCGCCAACCCCTTGGCCAGTCCTCCCGGTTGATCGTGAATTTCAACCGCCCATACGTCCGATCTGTCGATTCTGCGTGGCATGGCGTGACTCCTTTCCTGCGTGGGGATTCTTGATGGATTCCAGCCTGACAGATGCAGGAGCTTCGTGCCACTGAAGCAGACTAGCAGCCGTCTAGATCACCCTGAGTTCCTTCAAGGCCCGGCCGGCGGCGGAGAGATTTTCGGGATTCATTTCCACGTAGTTGCGCGAAAGCAACAGCCCGCTCGCGCCACCTGCAAAAGCCGCCTTGACCGTAGCCATGACGCTTTCCGGGGTGCTGTGGTTTGCCCCGGGGGGCACCGGTACGTCGATACCGATGCCGGGCCAGACTTGGGTCGGCGTACCGGCCAGATCGTCAACGGCGCGTCGAGTCTCGCGCAGGACGTAATCGGCCGACAGGCCGGCGGCGGCGACCTGATCGTAAGGCGCCTCGCGATAATCCAGCAGACGATAAAGCAACTCCAGGCTCTCGGCGCCGGGGACATCACCCGCAAAATCGCCATGCACGCTGTCGACTAAGCTCTTGATCCGTTCGCCGGCGCAGTTGGCGTAAAGTACGGGGCGGATGAAATCGGAGTACACGGCCAGCTGCACGTAGTCCTCCTCTGCGCGAAAAAAGGGGCTGAACGACATGTTGTGCCACATGTGCCACCCGACCGGCAGGTCCGGTCTGATGGATTTGACCTTCCGGTAGATGTCCGCCTGCAGATCGTGACGGCTCCGCACCCACAGATTTTCCCATGCAAGCAATTCGGGGTACCGGGACAGCACCCGCCAAAAGGCGACGAAGTAGCCGTCGCGGGGCCGCCGGCCCGACCGACCGTTGCGGACAAACCGCTCCAGTTCGGTGAATCCTTCACGGGCGCGTCCGGCGTCGATGCCCTCGACCTGCGCCCGTCGCAGGCAGAACTCGCAAAAACAGGTGGCGCCTCCGGGATCGGCGGCTGCGCCGTGATGATAGGCGCCAAGCGCGTTGAGCAAGCCGCCCTGGCGTTCGGAACCCCACATGACGCCGCCGATGTCGTAGGACCGGACATAATCTTCAACCAATCCCAGGAGGAACGCCCGGTAGTGTGGATTGTTGTTGCAGGGGCCGGACGGATGCCGGTGCTGACGTCGACCATGAAAATCGATCTCGTAAAGCGTCTCCCAATGCGGAATCGGCGGCATCCGGTTATCCTCCAGAATCCAGGCGTACGTCTGGATGCCACGCTGCCGTGCCACCGGGATCACCCGGGCTAGCAAATCGACGGCCCCGAATTCCGGCGCGCGCATATCGGCGAAGGTCAGGGGAATGTCCCGGTAATACTCCATGTGGGGGACGGCATAATTGCCGCCGTGGAATCCGGCGGCGGGCAATCCGGCCCGGTGGGGGATATGGGTATAGACGAACGGAAACAGGGCATTGACCCCCGCCTTTGTCCGCATGTCGTCCAGCAAACGTCCGAGGTCGGCGCGCATGAGCGGGGCCACGCTGGTGGCGATGCCAACCATGGCCGGTCGCGGCGCGATTGGAGTCCCGGGGTTTTGCACCCTGGCATGTGCAGTGGTCTCATCGAGACCGTTTCCTTGCGCTTGCAAACCAAGCTCGGCTGCCAGAGCGGCACCGGCACCCGACGCAGACAGTTTGATGAATTCGCGACGGTTCATGGCGGCAGCTTTGTCACGCCGACCGACGCACTC
>JBJKRV010000169.1:0-2812 GCA_046704465.1 Opitutaceae bacterium
AGGTGTCCTCGAGACTGTCCCCATAGGGATAATTCACCTGGGCCCAGCCGGTGATGCCGGGCTTCATGAGGTGCCGGAAATGGTAGCAGGGAATTTCCCGCTCGTAGCGCTCGACGAGCTTGACCCATTCGGCGCGCGGACCGATCAGGCTCATCTCGCCCCGGAGCACGTTCCAGAGCTGGGGCAGTTCGTCGAGGCGGGAGGCGCGCAGCCAGCGGCCGACCCGGGTGACGCGCGGGTCGCCGGTGCGCGTGTAGGGCTCGTCCGCCGTGGACGTCGTCCGCATCGTGCGGAACTTCCAGATCACAAACGGTACCCGGTTTCGTCCCATCCGCGGCTGGCGAAAGAAGACCGGACCGCGGTCCTCGAGCCACACGGCCAGCGCCGACAGGAGCAGGAAGGGGGAGAACAACACCAGCCCGAGCAAGGCCAGCAGCACGTCGCTGAGGCGCTTGATTCGGGCAAACACGGGATTGCGGGCGATCTGAAATCCTTCCTGGTAGAGCCAGACCTGATTCAGGCGGTAGAGCGGAATCTTGCGCCAGTAGACTTCGTGAAAGAGCTCGAGCGTGTAGGTCGGCACTCCCTGGAAGTGCAGGCGGATCAGGCGGTCCGAAACTGCCGGGGGCAGATCCCGGCTGGTCTCGTGCAGGACGATCGCCTCGATCTGGGCGGCCATGCGATCGAGGATGTCCGGAAGATCGGAGATCGCCTGCATTTCGAGCTCGATCATCGGCGCGATGCTCTCGTGGCTGCTGGCGTCAGTCGCCACATAAACGACCGGTTGGGTGGTATGGTTCTTCTGGCAGGCGTCCTTGAAGCCAACGCAGCTCGCCTGGTTGCCGACAAAGACGATGGAGTGCTGTTGCCGGCGGTTCCACGTTCGGAGCGTCAGCCAGCGCCGGTAGCTCAGCGTCAGGGGGGTCAGGGCCACGAAGCCGAGGGCGATCACGGCCCGGGACGACTGCAGGGAATACGCGTCCTTGATGAAGGCGAACGTGACCAACAGCATCAGCAGCATTGCCGCCATCATCGCGATGACGTGCTGGCTGGTGTACGACACGCTCATCATGTCGGTGCGGGACGAATAGCCGTCGATCAGATAGACCGCGAGAAATACCGCGGCAAATGGTCCGAACAGGGGCAGGATGTCCAGGTTGCCCACCGCCAGGATCCCGCGCAGCCAGGCGACGACGTGGAAGACGACGATGACGCAAGCGAGATCGAGGCTGAAGAGCAGCAGGGAGGACAGACGTCGGTCGCTCATGCGTGCGGGCCGATTTTGACCGCCGGAGTGCATTTACCGCAAGTCGGAGTTGTCCCCGGCGGGCGCGAGCGTGTGAAGGAGCCGTTCCCAGGCGTCGAGGCTCGCGGACAGGCCGCCGGTCTCACGGTGCCAGGCCAGGGCCGCCCGTCCCTGTTCGGCGCGACGCGCCGGGTCGGCGGCCAGCGACCGGATCGCGCCGGCGATCGCGGCGGGATCGTTGTCCGGCGCCGTCAGTCCGGCGTGATGTTGCTGCACGGCCGCGGCCAGTTCACAGCGGGGCGGGCCCACGAACACCACCGGCCGGCCGACGGCGAGGACGCCGTAGAGCTTGCTCGGAAAGACGCAGCGCTCACAGCCCGATCGCAGCGTCACGAGATGTACGTCGCCCACGGAGAGGCTCTCGGCCAGGCGATCCCGGGGCTGGGCGGGAAGGAACCGGACATTGGGCACACCGCGGCGCGCAACTTCAGACTCCAAGGCGGCCCGGCGGGGCCCGTCGCCGATGAAAGCGATGACCAGATCGGGGAGATCGCGCAGCATTGCCGCCGCCGTGACCAGGGGCTCCAGGGCATGCACGCGGCCCAGATTGCCCGAATAGGCGACGACATACTTACCGTCAAAGCCCCAGGTCCGTCGCAGGGCGTTGTCTTCGGGCGGCACGGGTCGCAGTGACTCGTTTCCCGGCGCCCAGACGCGTATGATTCGAGTCCGGTGGTCCGCCACGCCGCGTTCGCGGACAAGCCCGGCCATGTCGCGGCTGATGGTGACGCACTGGTCCGCCTCCCGCCAGGCCCGGTCGCGCCAGCGGATCCAGGGGGCGCCGAGCATCCGCAGCAGCGGGTTGCCCGTCACCGCGATCGCCACCTCGGGATGGATGTCCTGGATCAGGTGCACCAGGGGCACACGGCGCCGGCGGACTGCGGCGGCCGCCAACGGACCCAGAAACGGCGGATCGGTCAGCGCCACCAGGCAACGGGCGGCGGGCAGAACTTCCGGCAGCTCGCGCCGCAGCGCGCCCGCGAAGCGGAGGTACCCGGCGGCTTTCGTCACCAGATTGCTCGCCCGCCCCCGGGCCGGGCCCAGGCGCCGCACCGTTACGCCGTTATGGACCTCGCTTTCGGTGCGCGTGGGAATGCGTGCGGTCAAAACCGTGACTGGCCAACCGCGGGCGGCAAGACCTTCAGCGAGGTCCGTCAACAACTGTGCGGTCGCCTGCTCGTCCGGCCAGTAGACGCGGTTGGCGAAGACAATGGGCGCTGGAGCCGGTGCGGGCGTCATCTCGGGTTATCGCTTCGCTTGTCGTCGCCGGTCGATCTCGTCGGTGGCGAAGCCTTCATAGCGGGCAAGCAGCCGGCAATACCGCCATCCAGCACCACCGTCGAGGAAACCTCCACGCAGGAAGTACTGGTAGACGAAGCGGGCGACCGGCCGACAGGGGAGATGGTAGCTCAGATGCTTGAGGGCCCGCCGACGTTCCAGAGCAGGACCTGCAAACAGAGCCCGCCAGCTTCCGCGGGACGGCTGCGTGAGGAAAGCCTCGGCCTC
>JBJKRV010000170.1:0-3993 GCA_046704465.1 Opitutaceae bacterium
CCGCGAACGTCCCTTCCGGCGGCTTTCAGTGCCGCACGGTGGGGCCGTCCACCCAGACGGCGGGAATCATGGTCGTCGAGGGAATCTCCGGCACGCCGTACTCGTTGCGGTGAATCTGCGCGATCAGGAGCTCGACCCCGCGCACGCCGAGCAACCAGGGCTGCAGGTCGAGCCCGGCGCAGGGGATCGTGTTCATGATCAGGTTCAGGCAGCAGAAGCCGTGGGTTTCCGGCACGCGCGCCCCGCAGGCTTGCATCCATTCGATCGCCTCGGCGCGGTGACAGAGCACGATGTCGGGCTTGGTGGCGTTGAACCAACGGGTGAATTCGGCGCGGGTGATGTCGGGAATGATCAACGGCGGCACGCGCGCGAAATGGTCGCTGTGATGGCTGACCCCGACGTTGAAGGCCGCTTCCCAGCGATAAAGCAAACGCTCGTCGTGATGGCGGATGAGCACAAGGCCCGGGCGCCGGTAGCCGAGGACATGCAGCCGCTGCAGCGTGGTGATCATCGACCGGTAGTGATCCGAGCAGACCGAGTGCAGCCCCGGATGTTCGATGATGTAGTCCGCGTAGACGCCGGCGTAGCGCGTCCAGTCGAGCTGCGTGAGGTCCGGGTCGGCGCTGACCGGCAGCAGGAACACGCCGTGGATGCCGCGCGATTTGAGGATGGAATCGAGGCGGCCGATGGGAATGTCGTGGCGCCCCATGATGAACGGCTCGATCTTGAAGCCGAGTTCGACGGCCCGCTCGCTGGCGCCGCGTGTGAGCTCGCTGTGCCACGGGGCGTTGGCCGTGGGGCGCTTGTCGGGGCCGTCGAGATCGATGACCGCGAGGACGCCGCGAAATGTGCCGGTGCGGGAGCGACGCATCTCGGACATGAGGGCGCCGGCCAGGGGATTGTGACGGTAGCCGACCTCATGCGCCGCCTTCAGAACGCGGTCGCGGGTCTCGGCCTTGACGCGGGGGCTGGCGCGCAGCGCTTCGGATACGGTGGTGTGGGAGAGGCCGAGCGAACGCGCGAGTTCGCGCAGTGACGGGGTGGGGCGCATGGAGTCTTACAGTCAGACGCTTGGCGAATCGCCGCCGGTGGCAAGCCCTGATTCAGGTTTTGCCAACCCCGGACCGCTTCCCCAAGGCCGCTCCGATTCCCCGTGCTCCCCCCTGAATTATGTGATGGATTTGCCCGGCCGCCGGCGGCTGTATGTCTCCTGGTCCGCGATGCGTCGACTGACCCCGCGCTTACCCCTCCAGAGGCAAATCGCGTCAGCTGACGCGCCGGCCGGTGGCTAAATCCGAGGCTCCCTGCCCAACGATCCCATGAGTGGTGTCCACATCATCGACCTGCTGGTCATCGCGGCGTACCTCTGCGTCATCGTTTATCTGGCCCGGCGTTCGGCCCACACCACCCACAGTGAGGAGGGCTTCTTTCTGGCCGGCCGCAAGCTCGGCAAGCTGTACCAGTTCTTCCTAAATTTCGGCAACGCGACCGACGCCAACGGCGCGGTGAGCACGGCCACGCTGGTCTACCAGCAGGGCGCCTCCGGGGTGTGGCTCGCGTTCCAGACCATCTTCATGAACCCGTACTATTGGTTCATGAACATGTGGTTCCGCCGCGTGCGCCTGGTGACCGTGGCGGAGTTGTTCGAGGAGCGGCTGAGCAGCAACAACCTCGCGAAGATCTATGCCATCTACCAGGTGGCCTACGTGATCCTGTTCATCGGCTGGGGCAACCTCGTGGGCTACAGCGTCACCGCCTCGCTGCTCCCCAAGCCCGAGTCCGCGTGGACGCCGCAGGAGCGCCACCAGGTGGCGGAATACCACCAGTACCGCGATCTGCAGGATCTCGCCAAGACCACCGCGCTCACCACGGAGCAGCGCGATGAATACGTCCGGCTGGACGACCTGTACCAGAACAAGCAGCTCCACTCGTACGTTTCCTACATCAAGCCCTGGATGTTCTACGTCGGTTTCACGCTGATCGTGAGTCTCTATTTGTGGGTCGGGGGCATGACCGGCACGGCGCGCAACGAAATCCTGCAGGGGCTGCTGATCCTGGCGTTTTCCGTCCTCCTCATACCCTTCGGATTTGCGGCCCTCGGCGGGGTGACGCCCTTGCGCGAACACGTGCCGCACCAGATGTTCGAGTTGCTCGGCGCGCCCGGCACCGAGGCGGTGAGCTGGTACGCCCTGCTGGCCATCCTGCTCGTCAGCATCATCCAGATCAACGGGATCATCGGCAACATGGGCGTCAGCGGCTCGGCCAAGAACGAGTACGCCGCCCGCTTCGGCGCCGTCTCGGGCACCTACGCGAAGCGGATCATGATCATGATGTGGACCTTTGTCGGTCTGATCGGCCTGGGCATGTATTTTGGCGACAAGAAACTGGCCGACCCCGACCTGCTGTGGGGCCAGCTCTCGCGGCATCTGCTCGCGCCCGGGCTCTTCGGGCTGATGCTCGCCGGCCTGCTCGCGGCCATGATGTCCAACATCGCCACCAATTCGATGGCCGCCTCGGCGCTGCTGGTCCGCAATGTTTACACGTACATCGCGCCCGGCCGCTCCGAGAAGGAGGGCGTCAAGGTGGGGCGGTGGGCGATCGCCTGCATCCTCGTGCTGGGCATGGGCGTGGCGATGGGCATGCACGACATCGTCGCCTTCATCCGCGTGCAGCTGACGGTCAACGTGCCGTGGGGCGCCGCCATCGTGCTGATGTTTTTCTGGCGCAAACTTTCGCGGGCGTCGGTGTGGTGGTGCGTCGGCCTCTCGTCCGTCGTGTTCATCGTGGCGCCCTATCTCATCCAGTACGTGCCGGCGTTCAACCGTGCGCCCTCCCTCATCCAGATGACGCATCCGCTCGATCCGGCCATCAAGCCGGTGCCGATGTACTACGACATCGTGACGCATGTGAATCCGGACCAGATCACCAGTCCGCTGATCGGCAAGGGCCGGTTCAATCTCGAGGCCTGGGTGCTCGCCCGCTGCGGGTTGGACCTCGCCCACATGACCGGGCGCGACCTCCAGTCGGTGCAGTTCTTCTTCGACGGCATCTTCCCCTTCATCGTCCTCATCGTGGTCAGCCTGTTCACCCGCCCGCCTGATCCCGCCAAGGTCGACTGGTTCTTCGGCAAGATGAAGACCCCGGTCGGCGCGACCGCGGAACTCGAGGCGGCGGCCATGGAGGAGACCCGGCGCAACCCGCACCGCTTCGACCACACCAAGCTCTTCCCTCGCTCCTCCTGGGAAGGGACGAAGTGGGACAAGGTCGACACCGTCGGCTTCCTCGCCTGCCTCGGCGTGACGACCACCATCATCGCCCTGTTCTGGTACCTCCTGCGCCTGGTCGCCGGCGGGTGAGCCTGAGCCTCGCCCCGGGGCCGGATTGAGGACCTCGGGCGGTTCTTTTGGACTTCTCTGCGCTTCCGGAGTTTTCCCCGGGCCCCTGTCTCGAAAACAAATTTGCCGCTATGATCCGCAAAGCGTTCGTCATGTCCGTCCACGCCGGGATGGAGGAGGAATACGCCCGGCGCCACCAGCCCATCTGGGCCGACCTTGCGGCCGTGCTCAAGGCCCAGGGGGCGCACAACTATTCCATCTTTCTCGATCCGGCCACGCGCCAGCTCTTCGGGTACGTCGAGATCGAGGATGAGGCGCGGTGGGCCGCCGTTGCCCGGACCGCAGTCTGCCAGCGGTGGTGGAAGTCGATGCGCGATCTCATGCCGAGCCATCCGGACAACAGTCCGGTGTCAAAAGACCTGAACGAAGTCTTCCACCTGGAATGAAATCGACCGGGCTCGGATGCGCCTCGGGAGCGCGGGCCGCCGGTCCGCTCCGACCGATGTGGGCGCGGCCGCCCCGCCTTTCCGGAGACCGACGGGTCCGCCGCGCGTGATCGTTTGCGCCGGGCGACCGTGAACTTGCGTGCCCCTGGACTGAATCGTCATCGCCTTCCCAGCCATGAACTCCCTGCCCCTGACCCGACGTGATTTTGTGA